>NZ_JBHWIR010000075.1:31514-31817 GCF_042731835.1 Kitasatospora sp. NPDC059817
TACTCCATAATAACCACTACCCTCCCCCAACACACCTTCAACGGGGCGTCCTGGGGGTGGCAACACATTGTTGTCCCCCACCCGCCGGACCGCAGCGGGCGCGACCGGGGTGGAAGGAGACACAGCGCCGGCGGGTCAACCGCAACACCCCCGGAACCCCACAACCGGATCCCGAGCGTCTACCCCTCCAGCAGCTGGTCCACCCGACCCGCGGGGGGGGGGGGGGGCCCCCCCGCGGGGGGGGGGCGGCCGGCGCGCAGTGGGTGTGAGTCGGAGGCGCTCCGCCGGCCTGAGAGTGTGTGG
>NZ_JBHWIR010000075.1:31827-35562 GCF_042731835.1 Kitasatospora sp. NPDC059817
ACCCCGCTACCCCAGCGAATACCCCTCAAGCCGCTGGTCCACCCCCCCGGGGTGCCCGCCCCCCAGGTCCCCGAGGGGGCCGGACACGTTCTGCAAGGTTTCGATCCGACCGGCCTCATCCGGTCAGTTGATCTGCGCAGCTGCGCCACCGAGGACTCGATGTCGACGGGCGGTGAGGTTTCCGGCCTCGTCGGCCTTGACGGTGACGCCCGTGCCCTTGGTGGTGAAGCGGACCTTGGCCAGGGCCGGTCGGGCCGGTCGGGCCGGACGAAGTCGGGGTGGTTGATCTTGTGCCCGGGCCACTTGCGCCACATCGCCTCGCGGACCAGCCGTTCCAGTTGGGTGTCGTCTTCGGGGTGGTGCCCGCCTCCCGCTCCCTCCCTCCCCGCTGCGCGGACCCACCGGCGCAGCCGAGCCCTCGCCGCCGGAACAGACCACCCCAGCGGCCGTCGACGCCATGGCGTAGCCCCGCGCGCTGTCAGCGGCCGCTACCGGCACCGTGGAGGGAGGCTTCCCGGGCTCGAACCCCCGAGCGGGTCCGGGAAGCCGTGCCAACGGCAATGGCCCCAGCGCAATGCCCCAGGCGTCATCGCCAAGACCTTGCACCTGCTCGCCGTCGTCGACCCGGTCGACCACACCTGTCGCCGCCAGACGCACAAGCGGCCAGGCGAAGTGAGCTAGGAATCCCCGTCCTTTAGGGCAGGGAGGATGTCAATGGGAGTGGTTTTGAACGCGGCGGTAGTCCTGTGGACGACACGCTACGTCGCCGCCGCCGTCGCCCAGCTGCGCGCCGAGGGCCACGACGTCGGAGCCGGGTGCCGTTCGCACCCGCAGTGACACCGAGGACCTCTGCGTAGGGGTTCGCGGGTGAGGCTGGGGCCTTGCCGCCGGATTCGGGTCCGGCCCTCCACGGAATGCGGAACAGGAACCACGCCAGGAGGGAGCCAGGGGGTGTCCCCGTAGATCAAGGTGAGGTTGACGGTGCCCGGGGAGATACGTTCTCGCTTGCGTCTGCCGACACGCTGCGGGACAGGCCGGATCGCTTGCTGAGGAGTGTCAACGCGGTGATCAAGGCGAGAGCGGCGAAGACGCCGGCTGCCCCGAACGCGGCATGCTGCCCGGTGGCGAGTGCGAGCGGTGTCGGACCGCCGATCGTGGACGTGCGGGCGGCGGCGACGCTGGTGCAGATGGCGGTGCCGACGGCGGTGCCGACGGCGAAGGAGGTGTCGGCGAGGCCGGCGGCCAGGCCTGAGTCCTTTTCGGTGACGCCGGTCAGCGCGGCGATCTGTGCGCATACCGTGACGGTGCCCATTCCCGCCCCGAACAGGAGCAGGGCCGCCGACAGAAGACTCATCGGGCCACCGGCCGGTATACGGGTGAGCAGCAGGCAGCCACAACCGAGCAGGACGCTCCCGGCGGCAGCTACCCGTCCCAGGCCGAGCCTGCGCACGATCCGTTGGCTCAGCAGTGCGCCTGCGGCCGCGGTGACGGTCATCATCGCGGCCGCCAGCCCGAACCGCGCCGCCGGCCAGCCGAGCACCTGCTGCACGAAAGAGGTGAGGGTGACGAGCATGCCGTCGACGGTCATGCCGGCGATGAGCAGGAGGAGGTTGCCGCCGACCAGCATGCGCGAGCGCAGCGACTGAAAGGAAACGAGCTGGGCCGCCGATCGCTTCTCCACCAGGATGAACATCCAGACCAGCACGGCCACGGCGGCCAGTAGCCCGATGCTCTGTCCATTCGCCCACCCGGATGTCGGTACCCGGGTGATCACGTATACGAGCAGAACGAGTGCTGGGGCGATGGTCAGCGCACCAGGGACATCGAAGGAACGGCAGCGTGCCCGGTCCCGGCTTTCGCGCAGCGTGGCGGGGGCGAGCACCAGCACGAGGGTCCCGACCGGGACGTTCACCCAGAACACCCACTGCCAGCCGAGGGTATCGGTGATGATGCCGCCCAGTAGTAGACCGGCGGTGGCGCCGAACCCGCCGAGGCCGCCCCAGATGCCGAGCGCCTTGTTCCGCTCGATCCCTTCGGGGAATGTGTTCATGACCATCGACAACGCGGCCGGAGCGATGATCGCGGCCGAGACGCCCTGCACCGCCCGGGCGGCCACCAGGGTCTGGATGGACGGGGCGAGCCCGCACGCCAGCGAGGCCACGACCCGCAGCACCATCCCGGCGATGAACACACGCCGACGGCCCAGCAGATCCGCAGCGCGGCCGCATAACAACAGCAGCCCGCTGAAGGCCAGCGCGTAGGCCGTCACGGTCCATTGGATGGCAGGACCGTGCAGGCGAAGGTGGCCTTCGATCGCGGGCAGGGCGGCGAGCAGGCTGGTGCCGTCCAGAATCGTCATGAAGAACGCCGTGCCCAGCAGCGCCAGCACCTGCCAACGGCGAGTCCGCGAACGGTTGCTCGTGGTCATCGCTGTTGCTGGATGCTTCGCAGCAGTTCGGTGGCGAGCGCGTCAAGCCACGTGCCGGTGCCCTGCTCCCGCCAGCTCGGTTCTTCGCGGCCGTCGAGGAAGGTGCTCTGCTCGGTGAGCAGCAGCCGGGTGCCACCACCCTCGGGGAGGAACTCCACCGTCGTCAGCGACACTGTCGCAAGGTCTTGCCCCTCGGACAGGGTGGAGGTGTAGACGATCCGCTCGTCCTGGACGATGTCGCGGTACCAGGACTCGAAAGTCAGCACGGGCCCACCGCCGGAGCGGCCGCGGTTGACCTCCCGCCCACCGACGCGGAAATCGAGCTCGTGCTCGGCGTCGAGGCCGGCGAACCAGCGGGCCTTTGCTTCGGGGGCGGCCCACGCGGCGAACACTTTGCTGGGTGAGGCCGCGTAGAGGCGTTCGAGGGTGAACGTGGCATGTGTGACCAGGTGATCGGTCATTGTGTGCTCCCTTGATCCGGGCTGTCGCAGTGTTCGGTCAGGTAGTCGCCGAGGCGATCGAGGCGGTGTTCCCAGGCAGTGCGCTGCGCAGCGATCCAGTCCTCGGCCATTCGCAGCACAGCCGGCTCGAGGTGGCAGGTGCGTACCCTTCCGGCTTTCTCGGACCGGACCAGTCCGCACGCCTCCAGTACCTGTAGGTGCTGCATCACCGCTGGCAGCGACATGGCCAGCGGCTGGGCCAGCTCACTGACCGAGGCAGGCCCGCGGATCAACCGTTCGACGATGTCCCGGCGAGTCGCGTCCGCCAGCGCTTGGAACACCCGGTCCAACGAACCAGATTGGTTAAGCATGTGCCTAACTGTTCGATGGTGGCAGCGAATAGTCAAGCATTTGGTTAACTTTTCTCCCGTCGGTAGTGTGCCGTTCCCGGGAGAAGACCCTCGAAGGCCAGGTCACCGCCGGTCGAGCCGTGCCCCAAAGGTGTTGCAGAGACAGCTGGAACCCAAGACCCGTTGGCGCGGGAGTCGCCGTGCGTGCCCCATGGGCGCTCCTGCACGCCGTCTACCGCGTGGCACGGAGGTGCGCGAGGCGCCGCTGCTTCTTCAGGGCGGACCGCGCCGCATCGGGGACGAGGTCGTCGCCGCCTGGACCCGGTGGGAGGAAGCCGGCCGACCGGACCGCTACGAATACGGGATCACCGTCACCCCTGATGAGTAGTGGGCATGGCAGGGCGGCCCGCAAGGGGGCCCCATGTCGGCGACGGCTCAATGTGAGGCCGGGTTCGGCGGTTCAGTTGTGGGCCATCCGTAGTCTCGTCGGATGTGTCAGTCGTTGCTGCTGGTGGCG
>NZ_JBHWIR010000076.1:0-3519 GCF_042731835.1 Kitasatospora sp. NPDC059817
TGCACCCTACTCCACCCCGGCGGGCGCCCCCCCCCACTTCCGACCCCCCCCCGCCCCCCGCCGCCCCCCCCCCCCCCCCCCGGCGGCCCCCGCCCCCCCCCCCGGGGCGGCCGCTCCCTCCCCAGGAGCGTCACCCCATGGCCCGTACGCTGAACCAGCCCGCGCACAAGCGCCGGCGCAGCCCCCTCCCGGCCGTCGCGGCCGGCGCCACCGCCCTCGCCCTGGCCGGCGGCGGCCTGGCCCTCTTCGCCGGCGGCGCCAGCGCGGCCGTCGGCAACCTGGTCACCAACGGCGGCTTCGACAGCGGGCTGGGCGGCTGGAACTGCGCCGGCGCGGCGACCACCGTCTCCTCCCCGGTCCACTCCGGCACCGGCGCGCTGCAGGCCACCCCGGGCGCCGGCGACACCGCCGAGTGCACCCAGACCATCAGCGTGCTGCCCAACACCAGCTACACGCTGAGCGCCTGGGTCCAGGGCCCGTACGTCTACCTCGGCGCGCGCGGCACCGGCGGCACCGACCCGTCCAGCTGGTCGAACCAGAACAGCTGGAACCAGCTGTCCTCCACCTTCACCACCGGCGCGAACGCCACCAGCGTCACCGTCTACCTGCACGGCTGGTACGGCCAGAGCGCCTACCTCGCCGACGACGTGAGCCTGATCGGCCCCGGCGGCCCGTCCACCCCGAGCCCGACCGCCACCGCCACCCCGTCGCCGACCGCCACGCCCACCGCGACCTCCTCCCCCACCGCGACCGGCACGCCGACGGCCACCGCCACCCCGACCGCGACGCCCACCCAGACCGCCACGCCGACCCCCACGGCCACCGCGACCTCCACCACCCCGCCCGCCACCGGCCTGCCCGCGCACGCCGTCACCGGCTACTGGCAGAACTTCGACAACGGCTCGACCGCGCAGCGCCTCGGCGACGTGCAGAGCGCCTACGACATCATCGCGGTGTCCTTCGCCGACGCCGTGCCCACCCAGACCGGCGCGATCAGCTTCACCCTCGACCCCGGCCTGTCCAAGGCCCTCGGCGGCTACAGCGACGCGCAGTTCCGCGCCGACATCAAGGCCAAGCAGGCGGCCGGCAAGAAGGTCGTCCTCTCCATCGGCGGCCAGAACGGCGCGATCACCGTCGGCGACGCCACCGCCGGCAACAACTTCGCCAACAGCGCCTACGCGATCATCAAGGACTACGGCTTCGACGGCATCGACGTCGACCTGGAGAACGGTGTCCAGGCCGGCCCGCTCGGCAACGCGCTGCACACCCTCCAGGCCAAGGTCGGCCCCGGCTTCATCCTGACCATGGCGCCCGAGACGATCGGGATGTACAGCACCGCCGGCGCCTACTTCCAGCTGGCGCTGAACACCAAGGACATCCTCACCGTCGTCAACACCCAGTTCTACAACTCGGGCGGTATGAACGGCTGCGACGGCAAGGTCTACAACCAGGGCACCATCGACTTCATCACCTCGCAGGTCTGCACCCACATCCAGGGCGGCCTGCGGCCCGACCAGGTCGGCATCGGCGTCCCCGCCTCCGCGAAGGCGGCCGGCGGCGGCTACGTCTCGCCGACCGTGGTGAACAACGCGCTGGACTGCCTGGCCACCGGCAACAACTGCGGCAGCTTCGTCCCGCCGGCCAAGTGGCCGACCATTCGCGGCGCGATGACCTGGTCCACCAACTGGGACGCCAACAACGGCAACGCGTTCTCCAACGCGGTCGGCCCGTTCGTCCACAAGATGCCGTAACCCCCCACCGCCAATCCCCCACCGGCGCGCCGCTCCTTGAGGGTGGGGCCTGCGCGCCGGCGGCGGGGCCCGCCGTACCCGACCCGGTACGGCGGGCCCTCCCGCGTCCGGGCCGGTCCGGGCGCCACCGGGCCCAGGCGCTACCGGGCCAGCACCGCCAGCAGCGTGCCGAGCAGCAGGAACGGTCCGACCGGGAGGTCGAGCCCGCGCACCGGGCGGCGGCGGGCCAGCGCGACGGCGGCCCGCAGGATCGCCCAGAGCCCGGCGAGCACCACCGCTGCGAACAGCCCGCCGACCGCCACCGGCCAGCCGTACCAGCCGAGCAGCCCGCCCAGCGCGAACCCCAGCGGGGAGTCACCCGGGCCCAACGCGCCGATCCAGACCGCCAGTTCGAGCAGCGCCCCGACCGCGAGGGCCACCAGCAGGCAGCGCAGCAGCACCCCCGGGCGCCCCGCCACCAGCGCCGCCACCAACAGCAGGGCGGCCACCCCACCGGCCAGCGGCAGGGTCAGCCGGTACGGCAGCCGGCGCACCCGGGCGTCGACGAAGCCGAGCACCACGCCGAGCCCGGCCGCCCAGCCCAGCGCCGCGGCCGACGGCCCGTCCGCCGCGTACGCCAGGCCGGCGGCGACCACGGCCGCCACCAGCTCCACCGACCAGGCCCCCGCGCCCAACCGCTCCCGGCAGCCCGGACAGCGCCCGGTCGGCGGCAGCAGCCGCACCTCGCGCCCGCACAACGGGCAGGCACCGCACCAGGGTTCGCCCTCCGGCACGGCGAACCGGGCGACCAGCCCGCGTAGCAGCGGAGCCACCAGAAATCCGGCCAGCACCGCACCGACTGCGGCTACCATCACCGGCGCACCCCCTTTTCGATCAACGCCCGCACGTCCGTGCGGCACCCGGGGACCGGGCGGGGCGCACCGACCACATCATCCAACGGGGGAACGACCATGACGAAGACCCAGTCCATCCGGAGAATCGCGGCCGGCCTGCCGGCGGCGGCGCTCGTCCTGGCGCTGTCGGCCTGCGGGCCGGACAACGCCGACCCGGCAGCCGCCCCGAGCGCCCCGACCGCGCCGCCCACCGGCGCCGCCAGCGCCTCCGGCGCCGCCACGGCTCCCGGCGCCCCGACCGGCGCCGCGGCCCCCACCACCCCGGGCGCCCCGGCGGCCCCGACCACCCCGGCCGGACCGCAGCCGTCCGTCACCGCCGGCGGCAACAACGTCACCCAGGTCAGCTACGACCGCCCGCTGCCGCTCGGCAGCGCCGGCCGCTACGTCGGCAAGAGTTCGGTGGTGGACGCCGCCGCGGTCTCGATCGTCAAGGGCACCGCCGCGGAGATCGCCCCGTTCAACCTCCCGTCGACGACCACCAGCGGCAAGACGCCGTACTACGTCACCGTCTCCTTCACCAACCGCACCGGCGCCCCGCTGGCCGAGGACGCCTACATGATGCGGGTCTGGGTGAAGCCCAAGGACCACTCGGCGGGCGCGCTGCCGGCCGCGACCCTGCAGAAGGCGATCCCGCAGTGCGACACCCGGTCGCTGGTCACGCTCGCGGACGGGCAGTCCGTCAAGCTGTGTGCCGTCTATCTCGTCCCGAACGAGGCCCCGCCCAGCTTCCTCACGTACGGGAACATCCTGGACACCGCGCCCCTGGTTTGGAAGGTCGGCTGACACCCCCGCCTGCCGATCCAAGGAGGCCGCTCCGGGCACCGCACCAGGGTTCGCCCTCCGGCACGGCGAACCGGGCGACCAGCCCGCGTAGC
>NZ_JBHWIR010000076.1:3529-14232 GCF_042731835.1 Kitasatospora sp. NPDC059817
GACACCCCCCCCGCGCGCCCCCCCCGGGGGCGCGCCGGGGGGGGGGGGGGGCGGCCCCCGCGCCCCCCCCCGGGTGTGCCCGGAGGTGCCCCTAAAGTAGGCAGGCATGCAGGTCATCCAGTCCAGCAAGCTCGCCAATGTCTGCTACGACATCCGCGGCCCGGTACTCGACGAGGCGATGCGGCTGGAGGAACAGGGCCACCGCATCCTCAAGCTCAACACCGGCAACCCCGCCGTCTTCGGCTTCGAGGCGCCGCCGGAGATCCTCCAGGACATCCTGCGCAACCTCTCGACCGCGCACGGGTACGGCGACTCCAAGGGCCTGCTCGCCGCCCGCCGCGCCGTGGTCATGCACTACGAGGACCGCGGCCTGCACGGGCTGAGCGTCGAGGACGTCTTCCTCGGCAACGGCGTCTCCGAGCTGATCCAGCTGGCCATGACCGCCCTGCTGGACGACGGCGACGAGGTGCTCGTCCCGGCGCCCGACTACCCGCTGTGGACGGCCTCGGTCTCGCTGGCCGGCGGCACCGCGGTGCACTACCGCTGCGACGAGCAGGCCGAGTGGTACCCGGACCTCGCCGACATCGAGGCCAAGGTCACCGACCGGACCCGGGCCATCGTGGTGATCAACCCGAACAACCCGACCGGCGCGGTCTACCCGCGCGAGGTGCTGGAGGGCATCGTCGAGATCGCCCGCCGGCACCGGCTGGTGGTCTACGCGGACGAGATCTACGACAAGATCCTCTACGACGACGCCGAGCACATCCCGCTGGCCACCCTGGCGCCCGACCTCTTCTGCGTCACCTTCAACGGCCTGTCCAAGGCGTACCGGGTCGCGGGCTTCCGCTCCGGCTGGATGGTGCTCTCCGGCGACCGGCAGCGGGCCCACAGCTACATCGAGGGCCTGGCCGTGCTGGCCTCGATGCGGCTGTGCGCCAACATGCCCGCCCAGCACGCGGTGGCCGCCGCGCTCGGCGGCCGGCAGTCGATCCGCGACCTGGTGCTGCCCGGCGGGCGACTGCTCGCCTCGCGCGACGCGGCGTACCGGCTGCTCAACGAGATCCCGGGGGTCAGCTGCGTCAAGCCCAAGGGCGCGCTGTACGCGTTCCCGCGGCTGGACCCGAAGGTCTACAAGATCAAGGACGACGCCCAGATGGTGCTGGACCTGCTGCGCTCCCAGCGCATCCTGCTGGTCCAGGGCACCGGCTTCAACTGGCCCGAGCCGGACCACTTCCGGCTGGTCACGCTGCCCCGGGCGGAGGAGATCACCGACGCGGTGACCCGGATCGGCGACTTCCTGAGCGGATACACCCAGCCGTAACGCCGGAACAGCTGCACGCAGCCGCGACCCCCGCGCCCGGCGCGCGGGGAAAGCACTACGGCCGGAGTCCCGGCCCGGGCGGTCTCCTTGGTCGGGGAAAGACCGTCCGGGGGAACTCCGGCCGTCCTGTCGCTCGGCGGGCGCGCGGTTCGTGCCGCGCGACCGCCTCTCGCTCTGCTGAGGCTCAGGCTCAGCCGAGACGCGCGACGAGGCTCCGGTACTCGTCCCACAGCTCCTTCGGGGTGTGGTCGCCGAACAGCTCCAGGTGGGCCGGCACCAGCGCGGCCTCCTGGCGCCAGATGTCGGCGTCCACGGTGAAGAGCAGGTCGAGGTCCTCCTTGGACAGCTTCAGGTCGCCGAGGTCGAAGCCGTCGACGGTCGGCAGCACGCCGATCGGGGTCTCGACGCCCTCGCCGGTGCCCTCCAGGCGCTCGACGATCCACTTGAGGACGCGGCTGTTCTCGCCGTAGCCCGGCCAGACGAACGCGCCCTCGGCGTTCTTGCGGAACCAGTTGACGTAGTAGATCTTCGGCAGCTTCTCGGCGTCCGCCTGGGCGCCGACCTTCAGCCAGTGGGCGAAGTAGTCGCCCATGTTGTAGCCGCAGAACGGCAGCATCGCGAACGGGTCGCGGCGCAGCTCGCCGACGGTGCCCTCGGCGGCGGCGGTCTTCTCGGACGCGATGTTGGCGCCGAGGAAGACGCCGTGCTGCCAGGTGAAGGACTCGGTCACCAGCGGGACGGCGGTGGCGCGGCGGCCGCCGAACAGGATCGCCGAGATCGGCACGCCCGACTGGTCCTCCCACTCGGGGGCGATGGTCGGGCACTGCGCGGCCGGGACGGCGAAGCGGGCGTTCGGGTGGGCGGCCGGGGTGCCGGACTCGGGGGTCCAGTCGTTGCCGCGCCAGTCGGTGAGGTGCGCCGGGGGCTCCTCGGTCAGGCCCTCCCACCACACGTCGCCGTCGTCGGTCAGCGCGACGTTGGTGAAGACCGTGTTGCCCCACAGGGTGTCGATGGCGTTGGCGTTGGTGTCCACGCCGGTGCCGGGGGCGACGCCGAAGAAACCGGCCTCGGGGTTGATCGCGTAGAGCTGGCCGTCGGCGCCGAAGCGCATCCAGGCGATGTCGTCGCCGATCGTCTCGACCTTCCAGCCCGGGACGGTCGGCTGGAGCATGGCCAGGTTGGTCTTGCCGCAGGCCGACGGGAAGGCGGCGGCGACGTACTTGACCTCGCCGGACGGCGGGGTGAGCTTCAGGATCAGCATGTGCTCGGCCAGCCAGCCCTCGTCACGGGCCATGGTCGAGGCGATGCGCAGTGCGTAGCACTTCTTGCCGAGCAGGGCGTTGCCGCCGTAGCCGGAGCCGAAGGACCAGATCTCCCGGGTCTCCGGGAAGTGCGAGATGTACTTGGTGCTGTTGCACGGCCACGGCACGTCCGCCTGGCCCTCGGCCAGCGGGGCGCCGACGGTGTGCACGGCCTTGACGAAGTCGCCGTCCTCGCCGAGCTGGTCCAGCACCGCCTTGCCCATGCGGGTCATCACGCGCATCGACACAGCGACGTAGGCGGAGTCGGTGATCTCGACGCCGTACGCGGCCAGCGGGGAACCGACCGGGCCCATCGAGAAGGGCACGACGTACATCGTGCGGCCCTTCATCGCGCCGCGGAACAGTCCCTTCTCGCCCTGGAAGACCTCCCGCATCTCGGCCGGGGCCTTCCAGTTGTTGGTCGGACCGGCGTCCTTCTCCTGCTCGGAGCAGATGTAGGTGCGGTCCTCCACGCGCGCCACGTCCGTCGGGTCCGAGGCGGCGTAGTAGGAGTTGGGGCGCTTTTCCTCGTTGAGCTTCTTGAAGGTGCCCTGAGCCACCAGCAGGTCCGCGAGGCGCTGGTACTCCTCGTCGGAGCCGTCGCACCACTCGATGCGGTCCGGCTGGGTGAGCTCGGCGATCTCGTTCACCCACGCGAGCAGGCGCTGGTGGCGGGTGGGCGCGGAGGCGCTGAGAGCAGAGATCTCGTACGACACGATCGCTCCGTTTCACACCATCTCGGCGAGGAGGTGGCGTAGCGGGGGTCTGAGGGTGCTTGCAGCGTAGCTCCGGCTTCGACGCCAAACTGAGGCACAGCGTCGAAATTGACTCATCTTTTACTACAGTAAGTACGATTACCGGCCAGTAATAGGTCGTCCACATCCCGGCCCGGACGCCCTCGCGGGCGCCTCGAACACTCCAAAACGTCCAAGAGTGATGATCGCCACTTTCCTACGCGTCAGTAACCTACGGCCCCGTAGGTAGCGGGTAGCATGCTGCGCATGACTGCTGAGCTCGTCGAGAGCACGGAGAACGAGGGCGCGGAGAACGAGGCCTCGGGACGCAAGCCGAAGTGGCGCGGCTGGCTGCACGCCGGGATGTTCCCCGCCACCGTCGCCGCCGGGATCGTGCTGATCTGCCTGGCCGACTCCACCCCCGCCAAGATCGCCTGCGCGATCTACTCGATCAGCGCCTGGCTGCTGTTCGGGGTCAGCGCGGTCTACCACCGCTTCGACTGGGGCCCGCGCGGGGACGCCGTGCTGCGGCGGCTGGACCACGCGAACATCTTCCTGATCATCGCGGGCACCTACACGCCGTTCACGATCCTGCTGCTCAAGGGCGCCGACCAGCAGGTGCTGCTCTGGGTGGCCTGGGGCGGCGCGCTGGCCGGAATAGCGTTCCGGGTGTTCTGGGTCGGCGCGCCGCGCTGGCTGTACACGCCGGTGTACATCGCGCTCGGCTGGGCCGCCGCCTTCTTCCTGCCGGACTTCCTGCACGCCGGCGGCGTCGCCGTCCTGGTGCTGATGATCGTCGGCGGAGTGCTCTACAGCATCGGCGGCGTGGTGTACGGGCTCAAGCGGCCCAATCCGTCACCGCGCTGGTTCGGCTTCCACGAGGTGTTCCACGCCTTCACCCTGGGCGCGTTCATCGTGCAGTACGTCGGGGTCTCACTGGTGGCGTACAGCGCGGCCGGCTGAACCCGGCGCGCCACGGCGGGCGGCCGCGCGGTCCACGGACCGGGCGACCGCCCGTTCCGCTGTCCAGGGGCGCTCGTACGGCGCCCGGCCCTGCGGGCGGCGCGAGTACGGCGGGTGGTCCGCCGCGCCGGCCTCCGGCCACGGCTCCACCGCCGGCCCGGCGGTGCGGCCACGCGCCTGCCGGGCGTCCAGCGCCTCGCGGGCCCGGCGGCAGCGCTCGCAGTGCGCGGCGTCCGGGGTGACGGCCGACGGCCGGTGCCCCCGCGGGGCGGCCGGCCGGTGCAGCGCCCGCCAACGGCGGCCCACGTAGACCATGAGCAGCAGCACCTCGACCCCGGCGACGACCAGGACCAGCATCGCCCCGTTGATCAGATAGGCCGCGACCACGGCGAGCGCGGACGCCACCACCACCGCCGCACTCCACACCTGGGCGCTCGACTCCCTACCGGCCATTCGACTCCCCTTTCCCGGCGCCGGGCTCGTGGTCGGCTCCGGCCGCCCCACCCCTTCTCCGCTCTCGGCACGCGTCAGTCAGCACTGACCGATTGCCACATGATATCTACCGTCCGTCACCCGGAGCTGCCCCCGGGCGGCGAACGACAGATCAACGTTGCGTCAATTCCTTGTGCGGAAGCATTACTTCCAGGACACACCACGCAGCGCGCCCGCTCGGCTACAGGTTGACGCGCCGGGGGCCGCACGCAGCACGGCGGGGCCCGGCTGTATCAGCCGGACCCCGCCGCATGTCTCGCATGGCGTACGTGTCGTGCACGTCGCACACGTCGCGCATGTCGTACCCGAGAGGCCCTACCCCCGTCGGACACCCGCCCTGCGCCGCACGGCCGCACCCGCACCCACGAGCGCGGTGACGCCCAGGGCCGCGGCCGCCGTCACGGCCGGCAGCGCCGAACCGCCGCCCGCCGCCCGCTCCTGGTCGGCCGCCAGCTGGTAGCCGCCGCCCTTGCCCTCCCGGTCGTACGCCGAGCCGGGCAGCTTGTCCCCGTACCGCTGATGCACCAGCTTCTGGTACGCGGCCAGCGACACCCCGCCCGCGCCCACCGAGCGCCGGGCCTCGTCGTCCAGCGGCAGCACCCGGCCGTCGCGCAGCACGTACCAGGCGTTCACCTGCGGCTCGCGGAACGCCGTACCGCCACCGCCGCCGGCCGCCTTCGCCGCGTAGTCGCTCTCGTCACCGCCGGAGGCGATGTTGACCACCCGCCAGGAGTCGCCCTGCCGGATCGTCCACACCGAGGCCGTCTGCCCGTCCGCCGCGACCACCTTGCTCGCGGTGAACTCGGCCTTCGCCACCGGCGCACCCGGGGCGCCGGCCACGAAACCCGCGTCCAGGGTGTACACCGGCACGGTGTCGCCGGCCAGCCGCGGCGCGGCCGCGCTCGCCGCCTGCGCCTCCTGCGCCGCACCGATGGTCAGCTGCTGGGTCGGCGGGACGCCCTTGCGGGCGAAGAAGTGGCCCACCTTGTCGAGGACGGCCTGGTCCTGGACCACGCCACGGGCGTTCGCCAGGTCCGCGGCGGGCACCGGCACCGGGGCGCCGGCCGGCCCGTCCGCGTGCGCGGCCGGGGCCAGCGCCAGCCCGAGCCCGGCGGCGAGCAGGGCGGTGACGGCGGCCCGACGGGCCTTTCCGAGGTCAGTCATGGTCGCCCTCACGCGCCGATCCGGTACAGGGAGTGGGTCCACGAGAACGTGTTGTTGTTCACGTAGTAGTTGTAGTCCGCCCAGTTGTAGCGGTAGTTGGACGGCCACGGGTCGCCCCAGTACACCCAGTTGCTGCTGGTGTCGTAGCCGTAGACGACGTGCATGTGCCCGCCGCCGGAACTCCACTGGATCCGGGTCTCGATCGGCCGGTTCGCGTCCACCTCGGACTGCACCGTGCTGTAGCGCAGGTAGCCGGTGACGTACGAACCCGGGTTGATGCCGGCCCAGTCCAGCCCGTTCTGCACATCGGCCAGCGAAGCCTGGCTGTTGGGGCAGCTGGAGTTGGCCGAACGGCCGAACGCGGCGTTGCAGAACTGGTTCTGGCTGTAGTTGTAGCCGAACCAGGTGGCGATGGTGTTCCCGCTCGCCGCCCAGCACCAGTTGGTCTGCTGTTGCTGCTGCATGGTGATGTTGAGCTTCTTGAACGTGCCGGCCAGATCGGCCGTGCTGCCGGGCGCGGCAGCCTGGCGAACCTGCGCCGGGGCGCGGTCCTGGACGGGAGCGAGGTCCTGGGCGGGGGCGGCGAGCGCCGGAGCGGCCGCCACCGCGGTCAGCGCCGGGCCCAGCACGCCGAGGGCGAGCAGCGAGACCGCGCGGCGCAGCCGTATCCGTGGAACTGGCATGGGGGAAATGCCTCCTTGCACAAGCGGAGCGAGGTGCTGTGTGGGGGCGCGGTCCGGATCGCGCCATGAGCATCCCGCCACCCTCGGAGGCCGGTCAACGACCCTAAGGACCACCACAGTTCAGGTGTGAACGACCGGTCACAGGTGTGAACGCCACCCCGAAAACCCCCGCGTGGCACACCAGGGCCGGTGACAAACCGCCGCCCTGATGTGAATATTCACGGTCAAACACGGTCTGCCCGCACCCGTCCCCCAGGAGGCCGTCATCCACCGCACCGACCAGGCCGACCTCACCGCCGCCCTCCGCACCGGCCCCTTCCACCTCGCCCTGCGCACCGCCATCGCCACCCGCGGCCTCGCCCTCCACCGCATCCGACGCCACCTCGCCCTGCGCGGCGTCCACGTCGGCCTCACCAGCCTCAGCTACTGGCAACAAGGCCGCCGCCGCCCCGAACGCCCCGAATCCCTCCGCGCCGTCGCCGCCCTCGAAGACGTCCTCGACCTCCCCGAACACTCCCTCACCCGCCTGCTCGGCCCCCGCCGCGCCGCCGACACCACCCCCGCCGGCCCACCCGTACGCCCCTACCGCGACCTCATCTCCCCCGCCACCGCCGTCGACGACCTGCTCGCCACCATCGCCGGCCCCCGCGACACCGGCCTGCACACCATCACCCACATCGAACGCATCCGCCTCGGCCCCGACCGCCAACTCGCCCGCCGCGACTCCCAACACGCCCTCCGCGCCCACCGCGACGGCATCGACCGCTACCTCGCCCTCTACCAGGGCGACCCCGGCAGCGACATCACCCGCGTCGGCGTCCGCGCCGAAGAGAACTGCCGCCCCGGCCGCATCCGCCGCGACCAGACCCACCACCTGCTCGTCGCCGAACTCCTCCTCGACCGCCGCCTACGCGCCGGCGACACCCACCTCCTCGGCTACGGCTTCGACGACACCCCCTCCCCCGACCCCAGCTGCGAATACGTCCGCGGCTTCAACTCCGGCGCCGGCCAGTACGTCCTCCAGATCACCTTCCACCCCGCCGCCCTCCCCGTCCGCTGCCACCGCTTCGCCCTCCACTCCCCGGGCGAAGCCCCCTACGAGACGGAGGAACTGACCCTGGACGGCCACCACTGCGTCCACCTGGTCGCAACGGCACTGCGACCGTGCCTGCTGGGAATCAGGTGGGACTGGGAGTGACGGGGGGCGACGTCAGTGCGACCAGTACGGGTCGTCGACCACATCGACCTTGGCGTCGAGCGATGTTCGGACGAGCGGGGGCACGGGCTTGTACTCATGGGCGGTCTGGTACAGCACCCCGATGGCCTCTGCCCTGAACGTCACCAGGTAGCTCGAGTCTTGCTGGGCCCTCGCGTAGAACGTCAGGAACGTCTCCCCACCCACGTCTCCCATACCCCGCAGGGCCTGAGTCTCATCGGCGGGGTCCGACCGATCGACCACCCGGCTCCCAAGTGCCTTCCAGGCTTGGGTCACCTGATCCATCAAGGTCGGCAGTTTTGCCCGCGAGACCGCGGTCCGCACGGTGACGATCTCGGTGACCGCCGAACCCATACTCCGCTCGCCGTCCCAGAGATCGTCCTCCCTCCGCACCTCGAACTCGGCCCCCGCATAAGTGAATGAAGGCGAAACTCCATCCATGGTGGCGCGCAGGGCGTGGTCGATCCAGCCCTTCCCCTCGTCTGTCCCCACCCGGCCCGATCGATCGGCCAACGCCAATGGCCCGTACCCGTTGGCGAACAGCACCGCACCGAGAGCCACCGTGACGACGAACGACAGCACGATCGAGCCGATCACCTTCCAGCGGGTCGTCATCGGCCCTCCGTCAGGTGAACGTCGTCGGCCTTGCCCGTCACGATCGAGGCGATGTTGCCCAGCGAGGGGCCGCCGGTCTCCGGGGCCAGATACTTGGTGTGCATCCCGAAGTCCTCCCAGCTCCACGACTTGCTCCACCCGTCGACGGTGAAGCGCTTGGCCCCGAAGGACTCGCTCGCCGGGTCTCTCCCGTACCAGAGGTCGTGCGGGTCGGCCCCGATCAACCCGCCGAAGGGCCAGGGCGCCGTCGCGGCGGTTGCCGAGGGGATTTGGGTGACCGGGTCATTGCCGGCCGCGCCCGCCCACACATGCCCGGCGGGCATCCCCAGGTCCGAGGCGTGTGTCACGCCGACACCGGGACTGCCGATGATCACCACGTCGTCCGGCAACGTGTAGTTCCCCTGGTGGGCGGCCATCTTCGTGGCCTGTCCGACGAGGAGCGAGCCGTAACTGTGCCCCATCGAGGTGATGTGCGGGCTCTGGCCGCTCGTATTGGTCGCCCGGAGCCCGGTGACGAACCTCGCGTAATCGGGTGCACCCTTGACCGCCCGCTCGGACGTGGCCGCTTTGATGTCGATGTCCGGCGGGTCGTAGCCGAGCCAGATGATGGAGGCCGCCGATCCACCGGGCTTGATCTTCTTGTTGGCCTCTCGCCAGACGTTCAACGCGTTTTCCGACTCGTTGGTGCCGGGCGTCGTACCTGGCTTCGCCGCGCCGAGCGAATCGGGCGTGGTCGTGATCCCGGGCACGTAGGAGGAGATGTCGGTGGCGGTGTCGGGGTTTCCGAAGGACAGGATCGCGCGGCCTTGGCCTTCGGTTCCGACGCCGATCAGGTAGGTAGGTGGCCGACCGTCCTTCGCCTGGGAATCCTGGGCGAGGCGCTCTTGGATGGGCTTGAGCTTCTGGTACTCCGCCTCTTCCTCCTTCGTCCGGTTCCTGCCTTCGAGTTCCCTCATCCGCTTGTCCAGGTACGTCTGGTTGACCCGGTCCCGCACCTCCACCGGGACCCCGTCCAGGTTTCCGATGTTCTCCGGGTGGTGGTCGATGTACCACTGCCGGCCCGCCGGGTCGAGGCCGTTCCACCAGTTGTTGACCTCCGTCGGGGGCGCCCCCACGGCAGGCATGTCCCTGAGGTAGGGGGAGCCCGGGCTGTTCGCGGCCTTCTGGTCGGCCTCGGCGACGGCGAGGGTCAGCCCCGACTTGCTGGTGGCGTGCTGGGTGAAGCCCTTGAGCAGCCCCGCCAGGGTCTGGTCGGCCGCACTCGCCTCCGTGATGGCGGCATTGATCCGCTTGGCGACGTCCTCGGCCGCCGTCTTCTGTTTCGTCTCCCAGGTGGCGTCCACGGGGCCGGTCGCCGGGGGCCAGCTCACCGTCCCGGTGTCGCTGACCGTCAGTCCCTTGGCGGTGGCGTCGACGAGGGCCTGCCGGAGTTTCGACTGGGCGAGCCCGAAGAGGTCCGCGTGGTCCCGTAGGGTCTGGCCGATGGCGGCCAGTTCGGTTTCGGCGGCGTGCAGTTGGCTGGTGGTGCCGTCCAGTGAGTGGAAGGCGGCGTCGGCCGCCGGGCCGGTCCAGCCGGATCCGTGGACCCGGTCGGCGGTACCGCTCTTCCAGTCGGCGGTGTGCTGCGTGTACGCCTTGTGCAGCGCGTCGTAGGCGTCCGCCGCCGTATGCAGGTCCTCCGGCTTGGCGTTCTTCAGGCTCGCGAGATCGAGGCGGTTCTCTCCCGCTTGCCAATCCGTGTCAACCATGAGTGCACCCCCCAGTACTCGCCGCTACCATAGCCCACGACCGACATCGGACGTCCGGGGGGACATCGTGCCGAGCGACCCAGGATTCACCGTCAAACCGGGCGAGTTGACCGCGGCCGGGAACAGCGCGCTGACCGTCGCCGGGAAAGTGCCCGACGAGACCGCGAAGTTGGCCGAGCCGAGCGCCAAGGCGGCCGGGAGTCTGGCGGGTTGGCAGAGCGGGGCGGCGTTGCAGGGGTGCGGTGCGGCCTGGAAGGCGCTGTTGGACGGCCTGGCCGGTGACATGAAGTCGGCCGGCGGCAATCTGCTGACCTGCGCGCAGACGTATGTGAACGCGGACCACCTGCCGGCACCCGTCGCGGCTTCGGGCGCCCCCCCCCGCAAAACCCAAGTGGGGGGCGGGCGGCCCGGGGGCGAACCGGAAAGTAAGGGCGGCCGGGGGTAGTACAGCGGGGGGGCGGGCAAC
>NZ_JBHWIR010000076.1:14242-16878 GCF_042731835.1 Kitasatospora sp. NPDC059817
GCCGCGCGCGCGCGCCCGAGTCCCGCCCCGCGCCCCCCGCGGCCCCCCCCGGCGGCCGCCCCCCCCCCCCCCACCCCCCCCCCGCGGCGCCGCCCCCCCCCGTCCGGTCGACTACGCGTAACGTCCGTCCTGCGTCGTGAAGTCCAGGGTCAGGCAGTCCTCGACCGGCCGGTAGCCGATCTGCTGGTAGATGGAGTTGCTGGTCGGGTTGGCGAGGTCGGTGTAGAGCAGGACCTCGGCCGCCCCCTGGGCGAGGGCGTGTGCGGAGGCGGCGGCGGTGACGGCGCTGGCGTAGCCGCGTCCGCGCTGGTCGGTCGGGGTGTAGACGGGGCCGATGCGGGACATGCCGGCGATCACCGGGCTGCTGCCGGCCAGGGCGACGGGGCGGCGGCCGTCCTCCCACAGGTGGAGGCCGCCGGTGGCGATCCGGTCGTCGACGGCCTGGGGGATGTTGGGCAGGTCGACCCCGGCTTCGACGAGGAACTCCTCGTACCAGCGGATCGCCAGTTCGCGGTCGGCCGGCGTGGCGGCTCGGTGGTGACCGGCGGGCGGGCGGGGCGGGTCGGTCAACTCGCCGAGCCGGTAGAGCCGTTCGTTGAAGCGGACGGACTGGTCGGCGCCGGTGGCGGCGGTCCAGGCCGCGGCGAAGGCCCGGACCGCGTCCGCACCTCCGCCGACGCCGGACACCTCGGTGAACTCGCTCCCGGCGGCGGCCAGTTCGACCGCCAGCTCGGCTGCCGCCGCCGGTGTGCAGGAGAGCCGGGGGCTGAACGGCGGCGTCTGGAGGAAGGCTCCTTCGACCGGGCCGCCGTCCACCGGGCGCCACCAGCCGAAGACCGGTGGCCGCTGCCCGAACACGTCCAGGCCGCGTTCGGCCAGCCGGTGGACGACCGTGAGCAGGACGGTGCTCTCGGCCGGGCGGGCAGCGAGGAATTCTTCCGCGTGGCGCCGGAAGTCGTCGAACGAGCTGCTCAAGGTCCAGGTCATGGCCCATTCTGGCCCGGCCGCGCCCCTCCCACCAGCGGATTATTCGACGACGACGCCCAGCCGCTCGCCGAGGACTGCCGGGTCGGTGGTCGGCGCTTCGCAGGCGAAGTGCCGGCAGACGTAGGCGGCGGGCGCTCCGCCGACCAGCGGCCGGTCCGCCAGCAGCGGCACCTCCGCACCGCCGTCCTCCGCCGAACCGTCCGCCGGACCATCCGCCGGGCGCGCCGGCGAACCATCCGCCGGACCCGCCGGCGAGCCCACCGCGACGACCGCCCCGGGCGCGGTGCCGAGCAGCGCGGCCCGGCGCAGTGCGGCGGTGGCCGGGTCGTCGGCCGGGCCGACGACGGCGACTTCGCGCGGCCCGTCGAGCAGCGCCTCGGCGACGGCGAGGCCCCAGCCGATGAACCGGGGGGCCCGGGACGCGAGCGAGCCGACGATGCCGAGGGCCCGTTCGGCGGCCGTCCGGTGCCGGTCGGAGCCGGTGTAGGCGGCGTAGGTGAGCAGGGCGCCGGCGGCGGCGGTCCAGCCGGACGGGGTGGCGTTGTCGGTGGGGTCCTGGGGGCGCCGGATGAGTTCCTCGGCGTCGTCGGCGGTGTCGTAGAGCGCGCCGGAGGCCTCGTCGGTGAAGTGCTTGAGCACGGTGTCGAGGAGTCCGCCGGCCAGTTGCAGCCAGGCGGCGTCGCCGGTGACGGCGTACAGGGCCAGGAAGCCCTCGGCGGTGTCGGCGTAGTCCTCCAGGACGCCCGCGTTGGTGCCGGCCCGGCCGTCGCGGGAGGTGCGCAGCAGCCGGCCGTCGGGGGTGAGGTGGACGGCGAGCAGCAGGTCGGCGGCGCGTTCGGCGGCCTCGACGAGGTCGGGGCGCTCCAGGAGGGCGCCGGTCTCGGCGAGGGCGGCGATGGCGAGGCCGTTCCAGGCGGCGACGACCTTGTCGTCGCGGGCGGGGGCGGGCCGCCGGATGCGGGCCTCGAACAGCCGGGCGCGGATGGTCTCGTACTCGGCGAAGTCCTCGGGATCGGCGATGAGTTGGAGGACGGAAGTGCCGTGTTCGAAGGTGCCGCCGGCGGTGACGGTGAACAGCCGGGCGGCGGTGGCCGCGTCGGCGGGGCCGAGCAGGTCGACCAACTGGCCTGGCTCCCACACGTAGTAGGCGCCTTCGGTGGACTTCCCGGTCTCCTCGTCGAGGCTGTCGGCGTCCAGCGCGGATGCGAACGCGCCTTCGGGGGTGCGCAGTTCGCGCAGCAGGAAGTCGGCGGTGGTCAGCGCGGTCCGGCGGGCCAGCGGGGAGCCGGTGGACCGCCACAGGTGCAGGTAGGCGCGCAGCAGCAGGGCGTTGTCGTACAGCATCTTCTCGAAGTGCGGCACGACCCAGCCGGCGTCGACCGCGTACCGGGCGAAGCCGCCGCCGAGTTGGTCGTGGATGCCGCCTCGGGCCATCGCCTCGCCGGTGCGGACGGCCATCTCCAGGGCCGCCTCGGAGCCGGTGCGGGCGTGGTGGCGCAGCAGGAACTCGACGACCATGGCCGGCGGGAACTTGGGCGCGCCCCCGAAGCCGCCGTGCCGGTCGTGGAACAACCCGCTGAGGGTTAACACCGCCGGGTGCGGGGGGGCGCCGGCGGGCGGGGGGTGGGCCCCGGCCGGGTAGACCGGGG
>NZ_JBHWIR010000076.1:16888-34372 GCF_042731835.1 Kitasatospora sp. NPDC059817
GGGGGGGGGGGGGGGGGGGGGGGCCCCCGCCGCCCCCCCCCCCGCGGCGCGGGGCGCGGGGGCCCCCCCCCCCCCCGCGCGGGGCCCGCCCCCCCCCACTCCCGGCTGAGGGTGACCAGCGCCTGGTGCAGGTCGGCGCCGGCGGGCGGGTGGTGGGCACCGGCCGAGTAGACGGCGGCACGCTCGGCGAGGTCGGCCCGGATCCGCCCGGCGACCTCCGCGACCTCCTGCCGCCGGCCCCGCCAGGCGGCGTCGACGCCTTCCAGCACCTGCCGGAAGGACGGCATCCCGTGCCGGGGCTCGGGCGGGAAGTAGGTGCCGAAGTAGAACGGCTCCTTGTCGGGCGTGAGGAACACCGTCATCGGCCAGCCGCCCTGCCCGGTGGCGGCCTGCACGGCCTCCATGTAGACGGCGTCGACGTCGGGCCGCTCCTCCCGGTCCACCTTGACGGCGACGAACCGCTCGTTCAGGTAACCGGCGACCCCGGCATCCTCGAAGCTCTCGTGGGCCATCACATGACACCAGTGACAGGCGGCGTACCCCACACTCAGCAGCACCGGCACCCCGCGGCGCTCCGCCTCCGCGAACGCCTCCGGCCCCCAGGGCCACCAGTCGACCGGGTTCTCGGCATGCTGCAGCAGGTACGGCGAGGTCGCGTCCGCGAGACGGTTCGGCATGCCCCCCATCCTCGCGCATCACACGCCCCGCTCGCGTCAGGCCGGCCCCTGGCCGGGCCGAGCCGGCTGGCCCGTCGGCCTGGTCCGGCCCCGCCGTACCGGCCGGCGATGGACCGAAACCCCGTCGAGGCACGAGACTGGAACCATGCATTCTGCGCCTCCTTCCAGTCCCGCCGTGTCCTCCCGGATGAGTCGGCAGACCAACCGGGACACAGGCGCCGAGCGGGCGGTACGGCAGCTTCTCCACGCCGCCGGGTACCGTTACCGGATCCACTATCCGGTGCCCGGCATGCCCAGGCGCAAGATCGACATCGCGTTCACGCGGGCGAGGGTGGCTATCCTCATCGACGGCTGCTTCTGGCATGGCTGCCCTGAACACGCCACCAGCCCGAAGGCGAACGCACAGTGGTGGCGCCAGAAGCTCGACCGCAACATGGAGCGCGATCGGGAGACGAACGAACAGCTGGCCTCGGCGGGTTGGACCGTCCTCCGCTTCTGGGAGCACGAGTTGCCGGACACCGTCGCATCCCGGGTGACCACGGCGCTGGGACATCGGCAGCCGGACCGCCCACGCCGATCCGGGTCCGAAACCCACCGGTGAACGGTCCGGGGGTGCGTGCTCACCCGGTCACCTTGGGTCACCCGCCGGCTCCGGCCGCCTTTCCCCTGACCGACGCGTCGGCAAACAGCTCCTCGAAGTGCACGACCAGCCTGCGGACCGACTCCTCCGGAGCGCGCTCCTCCTCGGGACCTTCCGGCAGACCCGTCCGGGGCGGCGGAAGCGCCGATCCGGCTTCCTCGATCCAGTCGCGCAGCGACTCCCCGTCGCGTTCCACATCGGGGGCGATGACGTCGTACATCAGCGTCGCCGCGGCGGCGTTGACCGCAGGTGTCAGGGCGTTGACCTCGCGTCCGGTACGGACGGCACCGCTCTCCATCAGCCGTACGAGCGCCAACGCGGTGGGGCGGTGGTCGATGACGTCCAGTCGCAGGGCCGAGTTGAGCATGTCCTGGTTGCCGCACGCCATGGTGACCGGGCGGTAGTCAGGGCCGTCCCGGAACAGCTCGGCCGCCCACCAGAGGCGGGCGAACGACTGCTTGTAATGCGCACCGACGAACTTGTCACGGGCGACACTCCTGCGGGCACCGTCGGCCTTCGGCTCGGGGAGGTGTCGCCAGACGACGTAGTCCGGCGCCACCCCGAGGGCCAGGAACGTCCAGAGTCCCTTCTCTGCGGCCTCCCGACGTGTGAGCCGGAGAGTCTCGTGCAGCCGTGGCGCCAGCCACGCGTCCGCGGCCGTCGGCCGCTCGTCCCGGAACCTGTCCATCGCGTCGTCGATCAGGTCCCGGACCCGGTGCAGTCGAAAGCGCGCGTCCTCGACGGCCAACGGCTCGGACACCTTGTTCAACGCGATGGACGGAACGTCCTCACGTCCTTCGAGCAGTCCTGCGGACAGGAACTCCGCGGCCTGCGCGTCAGTGATCAGAGCGAGCCGTTCCGGCAGGTGCTCAGGGCGGGAAGTCACGCGTGGGTCTCCTGGTCGAGTCGTCCGATGGTGCGGATGGTGGCGGCCAGCGTCTGGGGGACATCGGCCCGGCGTGCGGCCGCGTACTGGATCCGCGGCTGCAGATCGGTCCAGCTCCCCTCTCCGGTGCGCCGGATATGCACCTCGCGGAGAGCCTCCTCCGCCGATCGCCCGGGAACGACGTCCGGAAGCATCTCCCGTAGCACCGCACCTCGCCAGTCGGACGGCAGCAGTGGGGTGCCGTCGTCCTCGATCTCCAGGTCTCCCATGGCCGTGTGGAAGACAGCTGTCCACACATCGGCGCACATCTGGGCCAGCAACATCTCGGCCACAAGACTCTCGACCTTCGAACCCTGACCCTCGACGAGCGCCACGAGCCCCTCGAAGTCCGAGTTCAGCCGGACGACGGGCATCCGCCCCGAGGTGTCGACGATCCACGGCGTGTCCCGGAACCTCCGGAGCCACTCGGCCCCCCGGGCGAAACTCACCGTGGTGACGTCGAGTTGGCGTTCTCTCAGCGGGACGTCGGATGCCACATCGACCATCCAGTCCTGGTCGGTGGAGCCGATGATCCGGCCCGGGACTCCGTCGACGGTGGCGACCACCTGCACGGCAAGGGTCGCCCGGTCCAGATGGATGTCCCGGTCGAGTTCGATCTCCCCCGTCCACTCCCGGTCGCCCCCCAGCCCTGCCGTCAGCCTCGCGACGGTACGGGCATTGGTCACCCCCTCGGTCAGCACGGCGACGACCACGACATCGGCCCAGTGTCCCTTCGACTCGATCTCGCGGACCGGCACGGTCGCCGCCACGGAGAGCCGCGCTGTCCGCCAGTCGGGGCGTTCGGCCCGGCCCAGTGCCACGACCTGTTCGACGACGGAACAGGCCCGAGCATCCAGCTGTTCCCGGGTGCCTCCCGGGCCTCGGAGTCGAACGGCCGTGACGCGTGCCGTCACCGCGCCGGCCAACCGGGGGTACGGGTAGACCTTCACGCGATGTTCCCCCTGTTCTCCTGGAGTTCGACGATCAGGCCGGTCAGGGCCGCCCGCACCGGATGCGTGGAAACATCGGTGATGCCTCGGAAGACGGCACGGCGTGCACCAGGCGCGAAGTGCAGCACGCCGTCGATCACCTCACAGTTGCTGACGGCAACCAGCTCTGCCCACCGGACCACCGGACGGGGGCCGGACCGGACGTCCAGTTTGGCGACCGGGTCCATGCGCCAGGCCTCCTCCCCTGGTGTGACCTTGACCTCCGCGGTGATCCGCCATGCACCGGACTCATCGATCACGGCCTCCAGATCGCTCAGCTTCGGAGGCGCCGCGATGCCCTTCGCCTTGGTGGCGGTCCTGCCGGAGATCTTCAGCCTCTTGGCCACCTTGCTCGCGCCGCCGGGCTTCGACTCCTTCGGGATGGCCACCAGGTCGTGCACGGCCTTGTTGATCTCCGAGGTCATCACCGAGATCCGCCGGTGGGCCGAGGGCGAGAAGCGCATCCTCAACTCCTCCGTCTGTCCCCACTTGTTGTGCTCGGGCGGCTCGGATGACCTCAGGAACTCCTCGGCCTCGGCGGCGAACGGCGCATCGCCCCCGGCAGCCGTACCTGCGAGAAGCACCGCCTGGAAGGGGTTCGTCCCCACCGGGAGGCCTGGCACCCAACTGGTCCTGACCGTCATGCGGTTGCCACGCATAGCGGTGACCCGGTTGATCCTTCCGTCGGCGTCCGTCGACTCCGTGACGAGGAGCACGGCCCGGTGCTCGCCTCCCGTGCCGACGAGTCCGTCCCGCTCGGGGACCTTCAACGGCACCGTGGTGAGCGCCACCTGGCCCGCCTCCGTGATGCGATCCACCGTGGTGCCACTCAGGAAGGCCTGCAGTGCACGAGAGCGTGCGGGCTGGTGTACCTGCGGATCGACTCGTTCCTCTGGTAGGTGCTCCACCCCGTTGCGCAGGGTTCGCACCGAGGCCTCCAGGAGGGGCGGCCGGTCGCCTCCCGATGTCATCGCTGCCCAGAAGTTGCGCCCCAAGGCGCCGACCAGTCTACGGTGCATCCGCTCCAGGCTGTCCTCGTCGTCGCCCCCGTCGCTCTCGCGATCCTGGCCGGCCTCCGCGAGACTGGCGACGTCGTGCGCGCCGACGATCAGGAAGGATGTACCGGGTTCGTCGCCTTCGCGGGTCAGGTACAGACGCTCGACCGTCTCCTCGTCCGCCCACCACGAACGGACGACGTCCGAGTTCTCGGCACCGGCATCCGGGACGCCCAGCCACGCGGGGCCGGCAAACCTCTTTCCGTCCAGCTCTCGCCAGGGCAGGTCAAGACGTCCGACGAGTCTCCGTCGGGTGTTCCCCTCGTGCGGTTCGGAGAGCGTCGAGTTCATCAACACGAGTCCGAGACGGCTCGTCGCCCACAAGGTGGCCTTGCCCAGTCCGTACGAGCCACCCGCCGAGGCGTCGGACTTGCGGCTGTCGAGCTGACGCCGGACGACGGCCGCGAACCGGCCGTCCTCGTAGTCGTCTCCGGTCAGCCCGTTGGCGTTGTAGTCGTCGATGCGCAGGAGGATCAGGCGATCCCGTTCGCGCATCTCGCGCAGGCCCGCGCTGATGACCCGTCCGACCTTCTGATCCTGCGCGGCGGCCGCCTCGTAGTGGGAGCGGAGGTCGTGCCAGTGGATCGCCCGGCGGAACCGGGTGAGGCTGTCACCGGTCAGCTCGTGCAGCGTGTACCGCACCCTGACCGGGCGGTCGTTCCTCCTGTCACGCTCGTCCAGGCTGTTCTGCGTCGCCTCGCGTGCCAAAACCTCCACGTCCGCTTCGAAGGCGAAGGCGGCCGCGTTGCCGTACTCCCGTCCGCCGTCGTCATGACCGGGGCGGTGGTACCAGACCGCCGCCGTCCCGACGGACCCGCCGGGGGAGCCTGCACTTGCTGTGCACTCCGTCCTGATCCCGACGGTCGTGTTCCCTGTGGTCCGGTCGGCGGGCTGCCGACCGTACTCGGTCTCCTCCGAGGCCACTGCTTCATCTCTCCTGTCGGAGCTGCTGTCCGTCCCCGGCGCACCGGGTGTGCCGGAAGGCCGCGTTCCTTCCATGTCAGGCGTGTCCTTCCTCGTCCCCTGGTCTCCGTGTGTCCCGGTCTCCGCTCTCTCCTGGGCGATCGTTCGAGCGCCCCTGGTACGACGGCGCTCCGATCCGGAGTCGTCGAGGTCCAGGCCGAGGTGAATCCTCATGTCCTTGAGTGCGAGCTTCTCGATCTGCCGGATGCGCTCGCGGGTGATCCCGAACCGTCGCCCGATCTCGTCCAGGGTCCAGGATCGGCCGTCGACGAACCCGAATCGCAGCAGCAGGAGTTCGCGGGTCCGGTCCGGGAACGAACACGCGTCGAACATCTGCCGGATCTCCTGCCGTTCGAACGCCGACCACAGCGCCTGCTCCGGGCCGGGCACGGTTCGGAGGTCACCGGCCACCAGGTCCCCGACTGTCGAGTCGACGCCGATGGGGTGTTCCAGCGAGATCACCACGCGTCGGCTCAGGGCCAGGTACTCCGTCACCCGCGTGGGGCTGAGTTCGCACGCCAGGGCGAGATCCTCCGGGCCGGGGATCAGGCCTCGTTCCAGGAACTGTCGCTCGGCTCGCCGCAGTCTCTCGATGTCGGTCCAGACGTGGACCGGCAGGCGGATGACTCCGCCCTCGTTGACCACCCCACGGGTGATCCGCTGCCGGATCCACCACGTCGCGTACGTGGAGAACTTGCAAGCCAGGGAGATGTCGAACTTCTCCACGGCCCGGATCAGCCCGAGCATCCCGTGCTGCGCGAGGTCGTCGTAGTCGGGACCGTCGTGCCGACGCCCCATCGACTGGAGGATCTTGTGGACGAGCCGTCGGTTGTGGGACACCATCGCACAGAAGGATTCGTATTCCACACCGTCCTTCGACAGCGTTGCGACGTACCCCTCGGGTAACTCCTGCGACGACTTCGTCGCACCTCGGAACAGGAGGCAGAGTCCCACCTCCTCCTCGGCAGTCAGCAGTCGACGGTGCGGGTTGGACCGCCGACGGTCCGTCTCGAGCAGGACCAGGGCAGCACGACGGGCTGCCCCGAGATCCTGCACCCGTACCGTCCCCCGGAGGGATGCCAGGTCCGGACTCTCCTCGTCCTCCTCGGGACCGGCCCCGTCACCGAGCACCTCGACCGGATCGTGCTCCTGGGCATCGGCCGCGTTTCGCGGCAGGTCGGTGTGGTCCTCGATGTCCTCCGTCCCGACCTCCGCGGCCGCCACCGCCCGGTACAACACCTGGATGTCTGCCGGACCGAGGAGTGCGGCCCTGGCCACCTTCGCCAGGGCCGTAGGACGATCGAGACCTTCGTCCGCGAATCGCCGGACGAGGCCGACCAACAGATCACGACCGGTATCATCCATCCGACTGCCGGACTCCGCGCCCCACTCCATGATCATCTCGCCCCCTGCACCCACTTTCCCATCAGTGCCATGTTGTAGTCCACCACTCATCGGACCACCGCTGCCGACACTTCCTGGACGAGGCCCGCGCGCGGTGGAATCCTCAGTCGCTATCTTGATGACGTGTCGGCGCGACCATCGGGGAGAGTGGATGCGGATCATTCCGAGCGAGATCTCGAGCAGGACCAGGAGCCGGGCGGAACGCGACGTGTTCGCGGCGCTCAAGGGGGTTCCCGACGACCGGAGCGTCGCGCTGCACACCGTCCACCTCCCCGAGGGTGACCGGAAGCGCGTCGGCGAGATCGACTTCGTCGTCGTCATGCCCGACCTCCTGCTGTTCATCGAGGTCAAGGGCGGCCGGGTGCAGCAACGCGACGGGGGCTGGTACTACGGCCCGCCCGGCCGCGAGGACGGCCCCAAGGAGAGTCCCTTCGCGCAGGCCAGCGCCGGCATGCACGAGCTCGAACGGCAGATCGGCGGCCTGATCGGCAACCTGCGGGACCAAGGGGTCCCCGGTGGGTATCTCGTGATCACCCCGGACGTCGACCTCCAGCGCACGACCGAGTTCAGGCCCGAACAGTATCTGGGCGCCAAGGAGTTCGACGGCGGACGGGGCCTGGCCCAGGGCATCGAGCGAGCCACGCGCCAGTGGCTCAAGCAGAACCGATGGGCCTCGACTCCCGTCCCCGGGGCCCTGCGAAAGAAGATCGTCCAGGCGATCCGTCCGGAGTTCGACCTTGTCCCCAACCTGAACTCCCAACTGTCACGACTGGATGTCAGGTTCGAACAGCTCACGAACGAGCAGCTCGACAGGCTGGACGAGCTGGAGTCCGAACCCCGACTCATCTGGATCGGCGGCGCCGGCACCGGGAAGACCTTCCTGGCCGCCGAGGCGGCTCGCCGCGGATCCGCCACCGGCAGTGTCCTGTTCACCTGCGGAAGCAGAACACTGGCCACCCATCTGAATCGCCTTCTCACCGAGGACAGGATCACCGTCCTGCCGTTCGAACGCCTCGACGAGGTTCGCAACCGTACTTTCGAGCAGTTGATCGTGGACGAAGCCCAGGACCTGATGACCTTCGAGAAGTTGGACACCCTGGAGAAGTTGGTTGCCGGCGGTCTCGACCAGGGCCGCTGGATCTTCATGTCGGACAACAACAATCAGGTGCTGGATCCCGACGGCTACAACCCCGAGGCCTGGAACTATCTGAACAGTCTCGGCCGGAAGTACGGCCCGTTGAAGCGCAACTGCCGCAACACCGTACAGATCGTCAAGCAGGTCAACCTCTACACCGGCGCCGACCTCGGCATCGCCACCGCGGGTGAGGGCGCGCCGACCCGATTCGTCGAGGTGAGCGGCCCGGAGGAAGAGGCCCGTCGACTCGACGACTATGTGGTCGAACTGGCCCAGGAGAACGTCGGTCCGAAGCGGATCGCCCTGTTGTCCGCCTCCGGGAGCTGGGAGACGAGTTCGGCGCGCCTCACCCGTCGCTCCTCCCGGATCGAGCATTTCACCGACGTGGTCGGAACGGACCGGACGCACCGCCTGGTGTGGTCCTCGATCGCCGATTTCAAGGGCCATGAGAGCGACATCGTCTGTCTGATCGATCTGGAACCCGAATTCCTGGAGGGACGACTCGACGCGCTCTACGTCGCATGGACGAGGGCACGCGCCCAGCTCTGGATCGCCTGTCGACCGGGCACCCGCGAGGTGCTGAAGAACCTCGGCATCGCCTCCCTGGCCCGGGAGGGACGCCTCGGATGAGCGAGCCGGACACGCGACTCCCCGGTCACCGTGCGGACTTCGTGAAGTACCTCCGCGAACAGCTGGTCGGCCCTGCGGGCCCCGAGGACGAGGTCCTCGCCGATCCCCCCGACCGCCGGTACCTGATGGGCACGCTGTACCCGCGCGGCGCCTCCGTGCTGGAACACTCGCAGGAGGACGGCGAGACCGCCTTCGACGGGACCTCCGCCGGAAGCGGGGAGGAGGACAGCTTCGCGGACGACCCGGTCGCCGAGGCGAACGCCTGGCTCCCGTCCTCCCTGGGCTTCTCCTTCTTCACCAATGCCCGTCGCATCCGGGTGTCCTGCCAAGCCTCCCGCTACGCGACCCTGCGCGAGGGGGGACGCCGCAGTTGGCGGCGGTTGCCCAGGCTGGCGGCCACGGTGGAGGTCGTTCCCGAGGAGTCCGATCCGATCGAGGTCCTGGACGGACACGGCCGGCTCCACGTCCGGTGGCGGCCCTTCGGTGCGGGGCACCTCGTCACCTGCGCACTCGCCAACGCGCACGAGGAGGAGGAGAGCCGTCACAAGGACCGGGACCTCATGCTCTTCCAGACGGAGCTCGACGCGACGACGCTCGACGGGACGATCCTCGAGTATCCGAGCACTCGCCTCAACAGCCGTGACGAGGAGGAGCAGGAGCTCCGGGTCCAGTACCGGCACATCGTGACGAGGGCGGTCGGACACGGCTGCGCCGTCGAGTGGGACGAGGGACCCGAGCAGGTCACCACGGTCCACGCCCAGGTCATGCCGCAGCAGACGGTCGAGCACATCAAACCCGACGGGCCCAGGGACCTGCCGGTGCTCAACCTGGCCCACCTGTCCCGGTCCGACGTCCCGGTCGACGACCTCCGCTCCGAACTGCACGCCTTCGTGCTGGGCTATCGCAAGTGGTTCGAGACCCAGCAGTTCGAGGCGGAGTCTCTACGCGCATGGGCCGCCGCGCCAGCCGAACGCATCCTCGACCGGATCGGCACCGCCCTCGATCGCATGGCTTCGGGTATCGAGGCGCTCACCGCGTCGACCCTTGCGGGCGAGAAGGCCCGTGAAGCATTCCGGCTGGCCAATCGGGCCATGGCTCTCCAGATGCTGCACAGCCGCCCCGAACTGGCGGGTACCCGACGCCGCCGGAACAGCGAAGTCGTCGAGCTGACCGAACCGGGCGACGACCACACCTGGCACCCGTTCCAGCTCGCCTACTTCCTGCTCGTGGTCGAGAGCCTGATGGACCCCGAGCACGAGGATCGCGCGACGGTCGACCTCATCTGGTTTCCGACCGGTGGCGGCAAGACCGAGGCCTACCTCCTGACCTCCTGCTTCGAGATCCTCTGGCGACGGTTGTGGTACGGCCCGGAGGGTGGAGGCACCGCCGTCCTGAGCCGGTACACGCTGAGCCTGCTCACCACCCAACAGTTCCAGCGCACCGCGACGGCCGTCTGCGCCCTCGAGTACATCCGACGGGGACACGACGGTCCACCGCCCGAGGGCTTGGGGGACGAGCCGATCTCCATCGGGCTGTGGGTCGGCCAGGAGACCACACCGAACAAGATCTCCGCCGCTCAGGAGGAACTCGGCGTCCTGAAGCAGATGACCCAACCGGACGATCGGTTCCTGCTCGAGCGCTGCCCCTGGTGCGGTACCGAAATCGTTCCCGAACGACACGGGCAGGACCGAGACTTCGGCATCCGGGCGGACGGAATCGGCACCGAGTTCTTCTGCCCCCGCGAGACCTGCGTGTTCCACGACCGGCTTCCGGTGTCGGTCGTCGACGAGCAGATCTACCGCAACCCGCCGACCTTCGTACTCGGCACCGTGGACAAGTTCGCCCGGCTCGCCTGGGAGCCGGACGCGGGGAACCTCTTCGGCCGGAACGGCAGACGCGGACCGTCGCTGGTGATCCAGGACGAGTTGCACCTGCTCTCCGGCCCGTTGGGCACGATGGTCGGCCTGTACGAGTCGGCGGTCCTCGAACTGTGTGCCTGGCAGGGCACCCGCCCGAAGGTGATCGCGTCCACCGCGACGATCCGCCGTTCGCAGGACCAGATCCGCGGCCTCTACGGCCGCCCCGCTCAGCTCTTCCCGCCGCCGGGGCTGAAGGCCGGCCACTCCTACTTCGCTTCGCCGGACGGTGACAGACCCGGACGCCTCTACCTCGGGGTCATGGCACAGGGACACACCGCGTCGACGGCGACCGTGCACGTCGGCGCCGCCGGACTGCAGGCACCGACCGCGACCTGCGACGACGATGCCCTGCGCGACTCCTACTGGACGATGGTCGCCTACCACAACAGCCTGCGGGAGCTGGGCCGAACGGTCACGATCGCCCGGGACGACATTCCGGTACGTCTCGAACACCTGACGAAGGACGAACGCCGGCGCCGCAGGCTGAACGACGACGCGGTGGTCGAACTGACGAGCAACATCCCGCGCGCCGCGCAGCCGCGGCTCCTGGAGCGTCTCGGGAAGCGGTTCGACGAGACCGGCAGCGTCTCCTTCCTCGCCACGACGAACATGCTCTCCGTCGGTGTCGATGTCCCGCGGCTCGGTCTGATGGTCATGAACGGGCAGCCCAAGACCACGTCGGAGTACATCCAGGCCACGAGCCGCGTCGGCCGACGGCATGTGCCGGGCCTGATCATCACCTTGTTCCGCTCGACCAAGCCCCGCGACCGGTCCCACTACGAATCGTTCGGCGTCTACCACCGTTCGCTCTACCGGCACGTCGAACCCACCAGCGTCACGCCTTGGTCCATGCCGTCCCGCAACCGTGCCCTGCACGCGGCGCTCACGATCCTCGTGCGGCACGGAATCGGTCTCGGCGCGGAGAACAGGGCCGGGGACATCCTCGACCACCCGAGCGGGGTCGCACGGGTTCGGGACCTCCTGCTGGACCACGTCCGTCGCGCCGACCCGGAGGAGGCCGCCGCCGCGACCGAACAGCTGGACTCCCTGATCCAGGAATGGCAGCAGGCGGCGGAGGAAGCGGGCTACAACGGCGAGCGGCTCTACTACCAGCCCCAAGGACGGGGGCATTCGGCCCTCCTGACCGACTTCGGCAAGCAGGGCGGCATCTGGGAGACGGCGCAGTCGATGCGCAATGTGGACCGCGAATGCCTCATCGCGGTGAGAGGAACATGAGCTCGATGAAGGACGTCCGTCGCAAGGTCCGCCGGTCGCAGACCATCGTTCCTTTCGGTGTCGGAGGGATCATCGACCTCCGGGGCGAATCGTTCGTAGCTGCCGACATCCGCAGTTGGGCCGCACACGGCGAGTCGGTGGAATCACCACGGCTCGCGAGAAAGCTGCGGGTCGAGACCTTTCGTTCGGCCCCGGTCATTCCGTCCGGGAAGGCCTCCTTCGTGACACGCGTGGGCCCTGGATACGTGCGGTTCCCCAGATGGCTGTTCTGTCCACAGTGCCGGTCGATGCAGCACTGGCGGAACGACCAGGAGGTGAGGAACGAGCAGCCTTCCTGCCGGAGTTGCGTGGGCAGGCCACAGCTGGCCCCGATGCGTTTCGTCCAGGTGTGCCGGGCGGGTCACATGGCCGACGTCGACTGGTTCCGCTGGGCGCACTCCAGGGGCGAGGGGTTCGCACAGCGCCAGTGCCACCAGAGACGACTGGAGTTCCGGGCCACCCCGGAGTCGTTCGGCCTGGACGCCCTCCACGTCGTCTGCACCACCTGCAGGGCCGAACGGAGTCTCGCCGGGATCAGCCAGAAGAACGCCCTGCGGCAGACGGGTCTGCGGTGCACCGGAACCCATCCGTGGCTTTCGGACTCCGACGAGGCCGATCCCTGCGACGAAGCACCGCGGGCGGTGCAGCGCGGTGCCTCCAACGTCTACTTCCCGATCACCCACTCGGCGATCGATATCCCCACGCCCGCGGGCCTGCCGGAGGATGACAAAGCTGCCCTGAACGTCGTCGATCATCCGCTGTGGCCGGACTTCAACAGCGCGGAGGACGGCCCCGTGTCCGACTTCCTCAGGGCGAAGATCGCCGAACAGTGCGGCGTGGACGAGAACTTCGTGGATTCGGTGCGGCGCCGGAGTTCCGGTCCCACGGGCTCGAATCCGATCGAGGACGGTTCGGAAGAGGATCTCAGCATCGCCGAATGGGCGGCCTTCGCCACCCCTGAGTCGGTCTCCGATTCCAAGACGTTCTCCGTCCGTCGGACCCGGCTCGGAATCGACGACACCGCCCCGTCCTCACTGCGGAACCTGGCCTCGGCGATCTCCGCGGTCGTCGTGGCGGACCGAGTGCGTGAAGTCCGTGCCCTCGAAGGGTTCACCCGGTACGAGCCCGACTCCGGTGACGGCGACGAGGCCGAGGGAGGCCGGATGGTGTCGGTCAACACTCGGAACCGGACCAGGTGGCTGCCGGCGGTGGAGACCTACGGGGAAGGCATCTTCATCGCAGTGAACGAGCGGGATCTGGCCCACTGGGAGCAGAACCCCGCGGTTCGCCGCCGTACGAAGCGGATCGAGCAGGACCTGAACGCCTCGTTCAAGGCCGACCGGCTGAGGGGCAAGACCGGACCGGAACTCCTCCCCCGGTTCGTGATGCTGCACACCTTGGCCCATCACTTCATCCGCCAGCTCTCGTACGACAGCGGATACAACGCCGCGTCGCTACGGGAACGCGTCTACGCACGGAGTCACGGCCCCGGGAGCGAACTCCCCCCGCAGGCCGGCGTGTTCATCTACACCGCCGCAGGGGACACGGAAGGGACGCTGGGCGGACTCGTGCGGCAGGGACAACCCCCGAACCTCTCCGAGACGCTGATCCGGCTGCTCGAATCGGCCCAGTGGTGCTCTCAGGACCCGCTGTGCGCCGACTCGACCGGCCGGTCCCTGGCCAACCTCAATCGCGCCGCGTGCCACGCCTGCACGCTGCTCCCCGAGACGTGCTGCGAGATCGACAACTCCCTGCTGGATCGGACGCTGCTGATCGGGTACGGCCCCGGGGACGAGGACGTACCAGGGTTCTTCCGCGACGTCCTCAGGGCCGCGATCGAGGAATCCGCCGGAGCCGTCGACACCCCATGAACTTCCCCACCCTCCTCGACCTCTGCTCCGAGCAGCGGGCAGTCGTCGACCTTCCCTTCGACGGCAACCATGTCATCACCGGCTCCCCCGGCGGCGGGAAGACCGTGATGGCCGTCCACCGCGCCTGGGCACTAGAAGTGGTCAGGCCCAGCGGCGTCACCCTCCTTACGTACTCCAATCTGCTGCACCAGTACCTCGCGCAGATCGCCCCCGGCCTCACCGAAGCCGTCCAGGTCACCACCTTCCACCGCTGGGTCCGGAAGTTCTGGCAGGAGCACCTCGACGCTGCCCCGCCGGCGATCGACGAAGGCGGCTGGCGCTACGACTGGACGGCGATGCAACAGGCCTGCCTCCTCCGGGGGACCAGATCGTTCGAGCACCTGGTGATCGACGAGGGACAGAGGCTGCCCATCGGGTTCTACCGGCTGTGCGGGATCCTGGGCATCGAGGTCACGGTGTTCGCGGACGAGAACCAGCCCATCGGGGACCATCACAGCACCGTGCCGGAGATCTCGCGGGAGTTCGGCGCGACAATCCGCCCGCTCGTGTTGAACGGAAACCACCGAAACAGTCGCGAGATCGCGGCGCTGGCCTCGGAATTCCACGTCAGGCGACAGAGTGACGCCGCCCTGCCCCGACGCTCCGGCCGCACGCCGGCTCTCCTGCGGGTCCCGTCCATACGTGACTTCCTCACCGAGGTCTCCCGGTACTTCCAGGCGCACCGGGACCGCAGCATCGGCATCATCTGCCGGTCGAACCATCTGCTGCGGGAGATCCACAGCGAGTTCACCCGGCTCGGACTCGCGAAGCACACCCAGGCCTACACCCACGACGACCGGTACCGGAACACGATGGACTTCTCGAACCGCAACATCCGGATCGTGAGTGCCGTGGGCGTCAAGGGTCTGGAGTTCGACAGCGTCTTCGTGCCGGACCTGGACGCCTACGCGGAGGACCCGACAAGCGTGAAGGCGCGACTGCGGTTCCTCGTGCTGTGCACCCGCGCCCGCGAGGACCTCGTACTCGCCCACCGGAGTCCGTGGGAGCCCGCCATTGTCTCGGACATCCCGGAGGACCTGCTGACCCGGAGCACGGGCTGATCCCTCGCCGCGGTGCGGGTCCCGGCCCGGAGGGCCACCGCGCACGGCCGTACGGCCCGCCGGACCGGATTCCTCTAAGCCGGCCCGGCGGCCGTCACACGCTCACCGAGAACCCGAAGCCTCGGAGTACGAGGGCCCCACGGCCCCGGGCCGTCACTCCTTGGGGGCTTCCGGCTCCTCCGCGAAGTCGACCTTCTTGAACTGCCGGTTCATGGACTTGGCCAGGAACCAGGTGGCCACGCCGAGGGCGGCGAAGACGACGAAGCCGAGGAGTCCGGGGGTGACCTTGGCGTCGTCGACGGCGAGGTCGGCGGCGAGGTTGACGAGGTTCACGGGGGCGCTCATATCTCTATGGTGGCCGCGGGCGCCGGGGGGCCCCGCCCCCCCGGGGGGCCCGGGCCGGTGGTGGTCCGGTGGTCCGGCGGCCTGCCGGTCAGCCGAGCAGGCGCTTCAGCCGCTCGCCGGCCGCGCCCAGCACCGAGCGGGCCTCGGCCAGCTTGTCGTTGCTCACGCCGCCGTCCCGGGCCGCGTCGCGGACCTGGTCGCGGAAGCGGTCGAGCAGCCGCTCCAGTTCGCGGGCCGGGTCGCCGGCCGGGTCGGTCCGCGCCCACGGCGGCAGGTCGGCCGGGGCGGTCGGGGTGGTCGGCTCGTCCTTGTCCAGGTCGATCCGGGTGACGGTGACCTCCTCGGCCGACCCGTCGGCCGGATGGCCCCAGCGGGCCGCGTCGGCCAGCCCGGACAGGCCCTTGGTCAGCTCGGCCAGGCCCTCGGCGAGGCCGGTCGGCCAGTCGCCCTTCGCGGCGTGCTCGCGCACCTGCTGCTCGACCCGGCGCTTGATCCGCAGCGCCTCCTGCTGCGCGGCCGTCCGCGAGGCCTTGGCCTGCTCGCGCAGCCTGCGGGCCTCCTCCTCGGCGGCCTTCGCCTTGGCCTTGGCGGCCTTCTCCTGCTCCCGGGCGCGCTTGGCCTGGTCCTTGGCCTGCCGCTTGAACTGGGCGAACTCCTCCTTGGCGCGCTGCCAGGACTCGTTGTCGCCCCACGGGCCGGACCACGGGTCCCCGCCCTCGGCGCGGTCCGGCCGGGGGGCCTGCCGGGCGGCCTGCCACAGCTCCTCGCGCAGGTCCTTGGCGCTGTCCCGGACGTCCTCGCGGATCGCCCCGGCCAACTGCGCCACGGAGTCGTGGATCTCCACTTCCAGGTCGTCCAACTCGCCCTGGCGGGCTTCCAGTTCGGCACGCCCGGCGTCGGTCAGCCGGTAGACCTTGCGGCCGCCCTCGGTGTTGTGGGCGACCAGGCCCTCCTGCTCCAGCTTGGCGAGCCGGGGGTAGACCGTCCCGGCGGAGGGCGCGTACAGGCCCTGGAAGCGCTCCTCCAGCAGGCGGATCACCTCGTAGCCGTGCCGCGGGGCCTCGTCGAGCAGCTTCAGCAGGTAGAGCCGGAGCCGGCCGTGGCCGAACACGGGCGTCATCTCACGCCTCCTTGGTGAGGTCGGGCTTGCCGAGTCCGGCCGGGAGCTCCTTGACGACCACCGGCGACTCGTCCTCGGGGTCGGGGCGGCGCAGCACGGTGACGCCGCCGGAGACGGTGGTCACGGCGAGGCTGCCCCGGCCGTCGCCGAGCTGGCCGGACAGGCGCTTGGCGCCCCAGCTGCCGCTGAGCTTGAGGCCGTCGAAGGTGCTGGAGATGTCGCCGCTGGTGGAGCCGGCCTCGACCTTGGCGTCGGCCAGCGAGGGGATCCGGATGACGACCGGGCCGCTGACGGTGGTGACCTTGACGTCGGCCGGGCTGGCGACGTCGAGGTCCAGGGTGACGGCGCCGGTGACGGCGTTGGCCTGGACCCGGTCGGCGGTGCCGGCGACGACGGTGAGCTGGCCGGAGACGGTGTTGACCTTGAGCTGGCCGGCCACCGACTGGGCGTCGACGTCGCCGGTGACGGTGTTGGCCTCGGTGCGGCCGGTCAGGCCGACCAGGGTGGCGTCGCCGCTGGCGCTCTGCACCGAGACGTGCCCGGTGATCCCGGAGACGGTGGCGTCGGCCGAGACGGTGCCGACCTTGACCTCGGCGTCGGCCGGGACGGTCAGGGTGACGCCGGCGACCCGCTTGCGCTTGAAGGAGCTGAAGAAGCCCTTGACCGCGTCGACCGACTTGAGCCGGTCGCCGAACTCGCCCCAGCTGTTGATGTCCTTGTAGGTGACCGTCAGGACGCCGTCCACCAGGGTCACGTGCAGCGGCTCGCCCTGGAGCTCGGTGACCTCCAGGCGGGCCGGGCCCTCGGCCGCCACCACGTTCACCGTGCCCTCGATGATCCGCACGTGCAGCGCCCGGACCGTCTCGTCGATGGTGATCCTCTCGGGTCCCTCGACCGTCCACTGGCTCATCTCTGCCGCCTCCCGTTGCCGATCGCGATGTATCGCGTTCTCTTTTAAAGACGATATATCGCGTGACGCGCAAGTCAAGCGTGCCGTCCCGGATCCCGCCCCTGAGCCGCCCCGGAGCCGCCCCCGAGGCGCCCCCTACGGGCGGGCGCGGATACGTGAGGGGCCCGGCAGGCGATCGCCTCCCGGGCCCCTCATCAGCGGTTCAGTGCAACGGCACCGCACCGGTCACTCGTCGTCCTCGTCGTCGAGCCGGGCCAGCCAGGTGGCCAGCCGCTCGACGGGGATCTCGAAGTCCGGGTTGAGGTCGACGAACTCGCGCAGTCGCTCGGCCAGCCACTCGAAGGTGACCTCCTCGTCGCCGCGCCGGTTCTGCAGCTCCTCGATGCCGCGGTCGGTGAAGTACACGGGTTCACTCCGGTCCGATGGGGATTGACCTGGTCAGGATAGTCGGGGACGCCCGCGGCGCCCCGCGACGCCCCGGGGGGGGGGCGGCGCGGGGGGGGGGGGGCGCGCAGGCGGGCGGCGC
>NZ_JBHWIR010000077.1:0-8759 GCF_042731835.1 Kitasatospora sp. NPDC059817
CGTCCGGGGCGGCCGGCGCGCCCCCGGTCCAGGACGCCACCGCCCCGGACGGGCGGAGCGCGGCCGGACCCGCCACGAGCCGTGACCGGACGGGCGCCACCACCGCCCTGCCGGTCGGGCCCGGCGCACCCGCCCAGCCGTCCGAAACCCTCGCGCTCGCCGACACCGCCACGGTGACGGCCGTGGGCGACGGTTCCGCCACCGCGACCGCCGTCCTCGCGCCGATCGCCGCCGGGCTGCTGCTGACCGGCGCGGCCATGTGCAAGCACCGCGGCCTGCCGCGCGGGCACTGACCGGACTCACGCTCCTGGCGACGGTTCCAGCGCCGGCCGCGGACGTTCACGCCCGGGGGCAACCCCTCGGGGTGGTCAGCGGAAGACGCCCGGGGGCGGGGCCGGGGAGGGGGCGGCGGTGGCGTCCGTGGCGGGGACGGCCCCGGCGGCGAACGCGGTGAGGGCGGAGCCGTGTTCGACCCGGCCGAGGGCGGCGTCGGAGGCGACGCGGCGGGTGAGGTCGGCGATCGGGAGGGGTGCGTGGGCGCCGGCGAGGACGAGGTTGCCGAAGCGCTTGCCGCGCAGGACGGCGGGGTCGGCGACCAGGCACAGTTCGGGGAAGACCGCGCCGAGGGTGGCGATCTGGGAGCGGGCGAAGGGCAGAGCCGAGCCGTCGGCGATGTTGGCCGCGTACCAGCCGCCGGGGGCGAGGGCGCGGGCGGCGAGGGCGGTGAACTCGACGGTGGTGCAGTGGGCCGGGGTGCGGGCGCCGGAGAAGACGTCGGTGATGACCAGGTCGACGCTGCCCTCGGGGGTGCGTTCGAGCACGCTGCGGGCGTCGGCACCGCGCACCTTGATCTGCCAGCCGCGCTCCAACGGCAGCTCGGTGCGGACGAGTTCGGTGAGCGCGGTGTCGATCTCGGCGACCTGCTGGCGGGAGCGGGGCCGGGTGGCCGCGACGTAACGGGCCAGGGTGAGGGCGCCGCCGCCGAGGTGCAGCACGGTGAGCGGGCGGCCGGACGGGGCGACCAGGTCGATCAGGTGGCCGAGCCGGCGCTGGTACTCGAAACCGAGGTGGGTGGGGTCGGCGAGGTCGACCATGGACTGCGGGGCGCCGTCGATCAGCAGCGACCAGGCCGCGGGGCGGTCCCGGTCGGGGCGCAGTTCGGCGAGGCCGGAGCCGACCGGACGGGTGAGCGGGCCCTGGGCGTGGGTGCGGCCGCCGCGGCCGGTGACGTCCGGCCCGGTGTCGCGCTCGGTGCCGCGGCCCGTGCCCCGGGCTGCTCTGCTGCTTCGTCCCATGACCGCCATTATCGTCGCCGGGCGGGGCGGCCCCGCTGGTCAGGGAGGTCAGGGAGATCCGGGAGGTCCGGGAGGTCCGGGGGCATGCCAGGTGGATCCGGCCGGAGGGGCGGGCCAGGCTCGCGGGCCCGGCGGGATCCGCACGGCACGCCCGCTAGAACGGGCCGAGGCCGCCTGCGGTGAGCGTGCAGGCGGCCTCGCAGAGGGCGGAGCGGAGCACCCAGGCGTCGGTGGGGCGGGCGGCGCAGGCGGCGCCGGAGGGGGGCATCACCCACCGCGGGTCGGTGGCGGTCGGCAGCAGGGCGCCGGCGGTACAGGAGCTGCCTGGCAGGTGCCAGGTCTCGCTGGTGCCGACGGGGACGAGGAAGGTGACGGTGCTGCCGTTGCGGCTCTGCAGGACGGCCCCGCAGGCCCTGCGCAGCCGCAGGATGTCCACCGCCTCCAAGCCGTGCCGCAGGGCGACCGTCACGGTGTCGCAGCTGGTGACGAGGGTGTCCTGGTCCGGTCCGGGGCCGAGGCGGTGGCCGGGGTGCCGGCCGCCGCGGGGGGCGCGTCCGCCTTCGACCGGGCCCCGGCCGGGGATCCGGTCGTCGGCCGGGTCGGGGAGCAGGGCGGGGGCGGCGCCGGCGAGCACGCCGCCGGCGGCCGGTCGGTACTGCGACAGTCCGGTGGCCATCATGGGCCCTCCTGTACCTCGTCGGGTCAAAAGCGCCGCCGCCCGGGAGGTGGGGGCCGCGGGGACGGACGGCAGGCCGGGGCGACGGCCTGGGCTTCCACGTATCAGGACAACGCGGCGGACACCTCGCAGGCCACGGGGCGCCTTACAGCAAGGCATGGCATTTCATGGCGGATAACCCGCAACCACGACCGCTTTATACCGAATTGGGGGCACATCTCCCATAAACCGGCTGTGGTCGACCGGTCACGCCCGGTACTGTCGGTGGCGGGTCACGACGACCCCACCGGCCACACCGGGCCGTTCCCGCACCGTCGCGCACCACCGTGCCGACACCCGGACCGTACCCGCACTTCGCCCCCGCACCCGACACCCGCGCACCTCCGGCGCCGCCGGCCGCGCGCCCGCACCACCACCCTCCGCACGACCACGGAGCGCACCATGGCAGCCACCCCACCGGCCGAGCCGAACCGCCCGTCACCCAACGCCGTGATGCGCGCACTGCGCGGTAACCGCTCACCCGGCGAGTTCGCCATGGCCGTGCGCCGGGCGGCCCGGGAGATCGGGGAGCACGTGTCCTGCGACGCCCGCTACGTCGGGCGGGTCGAATCCGGCGAGATCCGCTGCCCCAACTACGCCTACGAGCGGGTCTTCCGGCACATGTGGCCGGACCGCACGCTCACCGAACTCGGCTTCTCCCCCCGGACCGCCGGCCCCCCCCCCCCCGCCGCCCGCGCCCGGCGGGGGGGCCCCCCCCCCCCCCCCCCCCCCCCCCCCGCCCCCCGGCCCGCCCCCCCGGGCGCCCCGCCCCCGGCGGGAGGGCCCAAGCCCCCCCGCTCCACCCACCGTTCCCGCCCCCGCCCGCCCCGCGCTCACCGCTCTCCACTCAACTCCCGTACGCTGCCTCGCCGTACGCGGATCCAGCCGCTCCGAACAGGCCCCCGTGGCCGAGGGCCGTCGCGGCGCCCCGGGGGCCTGATGGATCGCCCTATCTCGACGAGGAGAACGACGACGTGCGTCGCCGTACGTTCCTGGCCGGCGGCCCGACCGCGCTGGCCACCGTGATCGGCATCGACCGGCCGACCGTGGCCGCCGCCGCGGCCACCGGCGGTGCCGCCGCCGACCCCGCCACGCCGGTGCTGTTCGAGCCCGGCCCCGGCGCCTTCGTGCCCGGCCGCCCCGGGCCGGTACCGCCACCCCGCAAGGTCGGCGCCGCCGAGGTGCTCGGCGTCGAGCAGGCCGTCCGGGAGATCCGGCTGGCCGACGACGCGCACGGCGGCGACACCCTGTTCGAACGCGCCGGGCAGTCGCTGCGCACCGCCTACCTGCTGCTCAACGAGGGCGAGTACAGCGCGGAGACCGAACGCCGACTCCAGGCCGGGGCCGGCGAACTCGCCATCTCGGTGGGCTGGTTGGCGCACGACTCGAACCGGCTGGCGGACGCCCGCTCGCTCTACGCCGAGGCGCTCGCCACCGCCCGCATGGCCGGCGACGCCGCACTGGAGGCGCACGTGTTCTGCAACAGCGCCTTCCTCGCCCGGGACGCCGGCCGCCCCCGCGAGGCGCTGCGCGCCGCCCAGGCCGGGCAGGTCGCCGCCCGCCAGCTGGACTCCGCCCGGCTGCTCGCGCTGCTGGCCATGCGGGAGGCCGGCGGCTGGGCGCTGCTGCAGGACCGCGCCGCCTGCGAACGCGCGCTCGCCCGGGCGTACACGCTGTTCGGCCGCGGCCGTTCCGAGGACGATCCGGAGTGGATGTCCTTCTTCGGCGAGGCGGAGATCGCCGGCCTGCAGTCGCAGTGCTGGTCCGCACTCGGCGACTGGGACCGCGCCAGCGAGCAGGCCGGACTGGCCATAGCGCTGCAGAAGCCGCACTTCGTCCGCAACCGGGTGCTGTACACCGCCGAGCTGGCCCACGACCGGCTCGGCCGGGGCGACTTGGCGGGCGCGGCGCACCACGGATCGGCCGCCGTGGCGTTGTTCGGCGAGGTCCGCTCGGCCCGGATCCGGAGCATGCTGGCGGACACCGCCGAACGGCTGCGCCCGCACGCCGCCGTGACCGAGGTGCGCCACTTCCTGACCGGCTACGACCAGGCGGCGGCCGCCTGAGGCGCGGCTCCTGACGGTCCGTCAGTGACCGGCGGCCAGGCCCTCCAGGTGGGAGAGGTCGTTCCAGACCTCCACGGCCGGCGCGCCGTACTCCCAGGAGAGCACGCAGAGCGCGGCGGTGCCGAGCTTGAAGCGCTGGGCGAACTCGGGCGGCAGGCCCAGCCAGCGCGCGGTCAGGATGCGCAGCAGGTGGCCGTGCGCGAACAGGACGACGTCCCGGTCCGCGCAGTGCATGACGGTGGTGTCCGGCTCGGGGACGCCGTGCTCCTCGTTGAGGCCGGCGAGGAAGGCGTCCACCCGGGCGGCCACCTCGGAGAGCTTCTCGCCGCCGGGCACGCCGTCGCGCCAGATCAGCCAGCCGGGGTGGTCGGTGGCACGGATGTCCGCGCCGGTGCGGCCCTCGTACTGGCCGTAGTCCCACTCCAGGAGCTCCGGGCGCTCCACCGCCCGGTCGCCGAAGCCGGCCAGGGCGCAGGTCTCCTTGGCGCGGCCGAGCGGGCTGGTGTAGACGAGCGCGTCCGGCATCCCGTTCCAGGGGGCCTTGGCGAGGCGGGCGCCGAGCGCCCGGGCCATCGCCCGGCCCTCCTCGGTCAGCGGGATGTCGGTGCGGCCGGTGTGGCGGCCGGTGGCCGACCATTCGGTCTCGCCGTGGCGGACCAGCACGATTCGGGCGGGCATGGCAGGCTCCTCGCAGCGGGGTGGCGGCAACGGTCGGTCTCACCCTTGAGCACCGGGTTCCATGATCCCTCACCCGGACGGCGGGCACGATCGCGGGCCGGTCCGAAACGCTCCGGAGGCGGCTCCGGATCGAAACGGTCCGGAGGCGGCTCCGGTCCGGAACGGTCTCGACGCCCGCGCCGACCGGGTCGCCGGGTGTCCCCATCCGGCACGCACGCGTGGTTCAGGCCGGAACAAGCCGGTCCGCACCGCATTGTCGGACCCGGGTGCGACACTGGGCCGCACCATGAACGTCTCGACGAACGTCCCGTCCACCGGGCACGCTGAGCCGCTCGCCCAGCGGCTCGCCGAACTGCGCGGTCCCGCGCCGCAGCGCAGCCTGAACGCCCGTTCCCTCGCCGCGCTCGCCGCCAATCCGGGCTGCCACCGCCGCGCCGTGCTCGACGCTGCGGGGGTGGACAAGTCGACGCTGGCCGCCCGGCTCGGCCGCCCCGCGCCCTTCGGGCAGTCCCCGTTCGCGATCGCCCGCGGCGTGATCTTCGAGTCCCGGCTGAAGGCGGACGACTACGCCGCGCTGCTGGAGCCGCTGCGCGGCCACCTCGGCGTCCCGGCGGACGGCGGCACCCCCTTGCAGGTGCCGGATCTGCTGCACCGCTCCGGGCCCGCCGTCCGGGCCGACCGGACGGTCGAGGCGCTGGCCCGGGCCGCCGCCGACCCGGACGCCTGGACGCTGCTGGACCACCCGATGCTGCGCCTGGACGTGGCCGGCGGCACCGCCTACCTGGAGCCGGACGCGGTCGTGGTGCACGGCGGCCGGTGCACGGTGGTCGAGATCAAGTCCTTCCCGGTGCTGGACGGCGGCGCGGACCCGGCCAAGGTCGGCGCCGCCGCCCGCCAGGCCGCCGTGTACGTGCTGGCGCTCCAGCGGACCGCCGCCGCACTGGCCGGCCACCCGCTCGCCGACGACCCATACACCGAGCAGCGGCTGCCCGGCAGCCCCCGGTCGAGCGTGCTGCTGGTCTGCCCGAAGGACTTCGGCAACCGGCCGACGGCCGTCGCCGTCGACGTCCGGCGCGAGCTCGCCACCACCCGCCGCCAGCTGAGCCGGATGACCGGCATCGACCGGCTGCTGGCGGAGCTGCCGGCGGGCGCCGACTTCGACCTGGCGGCCGACGAGGAGGGCGTGCCGGCCCGCTCCGCCGAGGAGCTGACCGCCGCGGTCGAGGCGGTGCCCGCCGCGTACGGCCCGGACTGCCTCTCCACCTGCGAGCTCGGTTTCCACTGCCGCGCCCAGGCCCGCTGCGGCGACCGGGTCGAGCAGCTCGGCCGGGGCGTGCGCGGCGAACTGGGCAGCATCCGGACGGTGACGCGGGCCCTGGCCGCCGCCGAAGCCGGCATCAGCCTGGACACTGACAGCGCCGACGTGGACAAGGACGTGGACGTGGACGAGGCCGCCGAACGGCTGGCCTACGCGGCCGCGCTGCGCGCCGAGGCACTGGGCAAGGCCCCGACGGCGGGTCACGCATGAGCGGGCGCAGCGCGGCCCTGCGCGAACGCGGCGGGCCCGAAGCGGGGGCGCGCGCATGAGCCTGCTGACCACCCTCGCCCGGCTGGAGGCCGTCCGCAGCGGGCGGGCCGAGCCGCTGGCCACCGTCCGGCACCGGCACCTGTCCGACCGCCCGATGGTGGTCGTGCCGCTGACGGCCGCCGGCGAGGCCGGCGCGCCGCTGGCGGTGCTGCTGGGCACCGACCGGGACGCGCCCCGGCTGCACCTGGTGCCGCAGCCGCTCAACCGCACCCTGCGGTTCGACTTCCTGGCCGAGCTGGCCGCCGACCTGCTGCCGTACCTGGAGTCCTTCGCCGAGGACGTGGAGCAGATCGAGGGCTCCGAGAAGGACCCGGAGACCGGCGAGAAGAACCAGGTGTTCCGCGAGCTGTGCGCCGACGCGCCGCAGCTGATCGTGCCGAACGGCGCGGGCGTGCGGCACCTGGCCCTGCTCGGCCGCTCCACCCGGTTCCGCCGCACGGTCGAGGACGACGAGCCGGGGCCGTACCCCGCGCCGGTGCGGGTGCCGCTGCTCGGCCGCTGGCTGACCCACCTCACCGACCGCGCCCAGGTGCCCGGCACCAGCCTGCTGCTGCCGATGACCGGTTTGCTGGCCCGGCACTGGGCCACCGGCCAGAGCCACCTGGAGGACCAGCACCTGGCCGCCCACCTGGCCTGGCACGCCCCGCCGGGCGGCCTGACCGGTGCCGAGGCGGCCGAGCGCGCCGAGTCCGCCCGGGACGACCGGGGGCAGTTGCTGCACCCGCCGGCCGGCCCGGCCACCGATCCGCGCTTCGACGAGTTCGTGCTCGCCCCGGCGATCGCCCGCTACGACACCGCCACGGCCGCCCTTCAGCACAGCGCCGAGCAGCGCGACGAGGCCGCCGCCGAGCGCGCCCGGGCGGCCGTCCGGGCGGCGGTCGAGCAGTTGCGCGAGGTGCTGGCGGCCGTGCTGCTGCCCACCTGGCGGGACGTCTGGCGCGGTCTGGACCTGTTGCGCGGGCTGCCGCCCGCCGGGCACCTGGCGGAGCGCTGGACCGGCGACCGCTGGTCCTACACCGGCCACCGGGACCGGCTGGCGGCCGGCGAGCCGCCGCAGCCGCGGCAGGACGACGCCGTCACGGCCGCCCGCAAGCTCGCCCAGCGCGAGCGCGAGCAGACCCGGCTGGACGTCCAGGAGGCACTGGACGATCCGCTGGCGATGGCCGAACACCGGCTGTCCGGCGAGGCGTTCAGCGGCGTGGTGACCGAGGTGGTGCCGGACTACGACACCACCGGCCGCTCCCCCAAGCCGCGCCCGCTGATCACCCTGCGCACCGCCGACCGCCCGCACGCGGATCTCGGGCGGGAGGCGCACCGGGTGTGGGGGTCCCCCCAGCCGGAGGCCGGCGGCGGCCGGTCCCCGCAGAAGGCGGAGATCGCGGCGGTCGACCCGGCCGGGGGCACCATCACCCTGCGCCTGCTGTCCGGCATGGGGCGCAGGAAGGAGCCCGAGCCGGGCAGTCTGCCCGAGCCCGGCGATCCGGTCACCTTCACCCTGTTCGAGCTGACGGTCCGCCAGTCCGCGCCGCTGCCAGAGCCGGACGACACCCCGTGGACGCACGGCGGCCCGCCCGGCGCCGCCCCCGTACCCGCCCCGTCCGTCTCCGAGGAGTGGGAATGATGGCCGAGTTGAGCGCCGAGCAGGCACCGGGCGCGGCCGCCGACGCCGCCGTGGACCGGATCCTGGCCGCGACCGTCCACCCGGCGGCCGGCGCCCCGCGCGGCGTGGTGGTCGATTCCCCGCCCGGCGCCGGGAAGTCGACGCTGGTGGTGCGGGCGGCCCGGGAGCTGGTCGAGGCCGGCGAGCGGCTGATGATCGTCGCCCAGACCAACGGCCAGGTGGACGACCTGGTCGGCCGACTCGCCGAGAAGGCGCCGGACCTGACGATCGGCCGGCTGCACGCCGCCGACGCCCGGCCCGGCCCGGAGGTGCTGAAGCACGCCAACGTCACGCCCTCCGACAAGGTCGCCGAGCTGGTCGAGCACGACGTGGTGGTCTCCACCTCGGCGAAGTGGCAGTGGGTGCGGGCCGAGGCGCCGTGGCGGCACGCGATCGTCGACGAGGCGTACCAGATGCGTTCGGACGCCCTGCTCGCGGTGGCCCGGCTGTTCGAACGGGCGCTGTTCGTCGGCGATCCGGGCCAGCTGGACCCGTTCACCGTGGTCGGCACCGAGCAGTGGGCGGGCCTGTCGTACGACCCGTCGAGCAGCGCCGTGGTCACCATGCTGGCGCACAACCCGCAGATCGAGCCGCACCGGCTGCCGGTCTCCTGGCGGCTGCCGGCCAGCGCGGCGCCGCTGATCTCGCGGGCGTTCTACCCGTACACGCCGTTCCGCTCCGGCACCGGCCCGGACGACCGCCGGCTGACCGCCGCCGTCCGGCCGGACGGCGGCGCGCTGGACGCCGCGATCGACCG
>NZ_JBHWIR010000077.1:8768-33905 GCF_042731835.1 Kitasatospora sp. NPDC059817
CACCCTCCCCCCGTGTCCCCCCCCGCCCCCCCCCCGCCCCCCGCCGGGCCCCCCCCCCCCGTCCGGCGGGGGGGGGGCGCGGGGGCCCCCCCCCCCCCCGGGCCCGCCGAGCACGGCTGGGCGCTGCTGGAGCTGCCCGCCCGGCACACCGTGCGGACCGATCCGCAGGCGGTGGCGGCCGTCGCGGCCGTCGTCCGGCGGTTGCTGGAGCGTGGACTGACCGCCCGCTCCGAACAGGGCGAGGCCTCCCTCAGCGCGGATCGGATCGCGGTCGGCACCGCCCACCGGGACCAGGCCGCGGCCGTCCGCGCGGCCCTGCTCAAGGTCGGCGTCCCGGTGGACCAGGCGGCCGGCCCGGCCGTCACGGTGGACACCGCCAACCGGCTGCAGGGCCGCGAGTACGACGTCACGGTGGTGCTGCACCCGCTCTCCGGACGGCCCGACGCGACGGCCTTCCACCTGGAGACCGGCCGGCTGTGCGTGCTCGCCTCCCGGCACCGGCACGCCTGCATCGTGGTGGCCCGGGCCGGGATCGGCGAGCTGCTGGACGAGCACCCGTCCACCGAGCCGGTCCAGCTGGGCGTCCCGGTCGCCTTTCCGGACGGCTGGGAGGCCAACCATCAGGTGCTGCACCACCTGAGCGGCCACCGGGTGCGGCTGGGCTGAGCGGCTGGGCTGAGCGACCGGGCGGGCGGATCAGGCCTTGGTCTCGGTCTCGGTCTCGCAGGCGGCGTAGGCCTGGACGGTCCCGTGCCCGGCCCGCACCGCCCAGGTGCTCGGGTCGTCGGGGTTCGGCGCGTTGACCAGGACGGCGTCGCCGGAGCCGGCGGGCCGGAAGGCGTAGCCGCCCCCGGTGAGGTGGGAGCCTTCGGGGCAGGTCGCCGTCGACCAGCCGCCCGGGCCGCTCCACGGCCCGGTCACCACGGTGGTCGTCTCGGCGGCCCCGGCCGCAGGTGCCGCGGCCGATCCGAGGGCCGGGGTGATCAGCAGGAGTCCGGCCGCGAGGCCCTTGCGTACGGGCATGGGTTCTCCCTGGGGTGGTGGATCGCTGGGACACCCGGGACAACGACGGCCCCGACGCCCCGACGCCGCCGCACGCGCCCGACCACCCGAAGGAGTAGCGCGACCCCGGCGCGTACGGGGGAATAGCGCCCGCACGCGCACCGTTCCGTTACCGGCCGCCGCCGCGCGACAATGGACGGCGGCCACGGCCGTGCGGCGCGGCCCGGAGCAGCCGCCGCCCACCCTCACCGAGACCCGGAGGTGTCCGTCCATGCCCGACTCCCACACGAAGGCGTCCGACCACGGCGGTCAGGCCGACCCCGCGCGGCGTCTGCGTCCGGTGCAGCTGCTGTTCGAGCCGCAGTCCGCCGAGCCGGAGCCGGAACGATTCTTCGATCTGGAGTCGATCGACGACCCCACGGAGCTGCTGCGCCGCTCCACCGAGCTGGCCCTGGCCTTCCGGACGGCCGCCGAGCGGGCCACCGACTTCCAGGCGGTCGCCGCCGCGCAGCTGGCGGACCCGCGCCGCTTCGACGCGCTGTCCGACGCCGAGATCGCGCAGCGGGCGGACTGGACCCCCGACTACGCGGCCAAGATGATCGAGTACGGCCGCGGGCTGCTCCAGCCCCGCCGCCACGAGGACTGAGCGCCGCCGGGCACAAGGCGCCGGAGCGCCAGGCACCCGCTGCTCCGGCGCCCCGGCATCCGCCGCTGGCATATGCGCGAGCGGGGAAGGGTACGCCGTTCCCCGTCGTCCTGTCCGGCAAACCGTGCTTTCCCTCCCGTCCGGCCCCCGGACGGCACAGGCTGCTGTCCGTGGACATCTGGACGTATCAGTCGGTGGAGTACGTCACCGTGGCCGGCGAGGCCTGGCTCGCCTCCGCCAGCGAGTACCCGCGCAGCATGCGCGCCCTCTGGGAGGCCCGGCCGTGGGCGCCCTCGGTGCTGCCCTGCGGGCGCGCCTTCGACGTGATCAGCATGCCGTCGCTGTTCGGCCGCCGGGTGCTGGACGAGCTGTGGGCCTCCGGGCCCGGCTGCGGGCCGGTCGCCTCATACCGGGGGCGGACGCTGCTGTTCGTCCAGCCCGGTGCGGGGCCCCGGCTGCGCCGGCTGCTGGCCTGGGAGGAGTGGGCCCGGGACGTGCCGCCCCTGCTGTGCCACGGCAAGGGCGACGCGGTGACCGTGCCACCGGTGCAGCGGATGGTGAACGGCCCGGACTCCCCCGGGCTGGGCTCCGGCCGGTGGATCGTCGCCCCGGAGGACCGGGAGCCGTGGCTGCCGGGCGCCTCGGTGGTGCTGTGGGCGTGCGTGCGGGCGGCCCGGGAGCCGGCCGCGGCCGTGCCGGCCGGCGCGGCGGCCGTGACCGGGGGGTGAACGGCGGACGGCCGGTATTCGATTTTGGCGCGGACCCCTGGCGCTGCTAAAGTCTTCTCTGTCAGCAGGCGCCGCTAGCTCAGTTGGTTAGAGCAGCTGACTCTTAATCAGCGGGTCCGGGGTTCGAGTCCCTGGCGGCGCACAGACAGCCGAGAGGCCCCTTGCGAAAGCGAGGGGCCTCTCGGCGTTTCCCGCGCGAACCGCGAACCGCGAACCGGCGGACAAGGAAGCAGGACCGGGCCGCCCGCCGGAGCGGACGGCCCGACCGGGGCTCAGCGGCCGCGCAGCGCGCGGTAGCGGGCGACCAGCTCGGCGGTGGAGCTGTCCAGCTGTTCCGCGCCCTCGCCGGTCAGCAGCACCGGCTCGATCCGCTTGGCAAGCACCTTGCCCAGCTCGACTCCCCACTGGTCGAAGGAGTCGATGTTCCAGATCGCGCCCTGGACGAAGACCTTGTGCTCGTAAAGCGCGACCAGCTGGCCGAGCACCGAGGGGGTCAGCTCGGCGGCCAGGATGGTGCTGGTCGGGTGGTTGCCCTGGAAGGTCTTGTGCGGGACGAGTTCGGCGGGGACGCCCTCGGCCGCCACCTCCTCCGGGGTCTTGCCGAAGGCCAGCGCCTGGGTCTGGGCGAAGAAGTTGGCCAGCAGCAGGTCGTGCTGGGCGACCAGGCCCGGGAGCAGGTCGGCGACCGGCTTGGCGAAGCCGATGAAGTCGGCCGGGATCAGCTTGGTGCCCTGGTGCAGCAGCTGGTAGTAGGCGTGCTGGCCGTTGGTGCCGGGGGTGCCCCAGACCACCGGGCCGGTCTGCCAGGTCACCGGCGAGCCGTCGCGGGTCACCGACTTGCCGTTGGACTCCATGTCCAGCTGCTGGAGGTAGGCGGTGAACTTCGACAGGTAGTGCGAGTAGGGCAGCACGGCGTGCGCCTGGGCGTCGAAGAACGCGCCGTACCAGACGCCGAGCAGGCCGAGCAGCAGCGGGACGTTCTGCTCCGGCGGCGCGGTGCGGAAGTGCTCGTCGACCAGGTGGAAGCCGTCCAGCATCTCGCGGAAGGCGTCCGGGCCGATGGCGATCATCAACGAGAGGCCGATCGCCGAGTCGAAGGAGTAGCGGCCACCGACCCAGTCCCAGAACTCGAACATGTTGTCGGTGTCGATGCCGAAGTCCCGCACGCCCTCGGCGTTGGTGGACAGCGCGACGAAGTGCTTGGCCACCGCCTCGGTGCCGGCGCCCAGCCCGGTGAGCAGCCAGTCGCGGGCCGAGACCGCGTTGGTGATGGTCTCGATGGTGGTGAAGGTCTTCGAGGCGACGATGAACAGCGTCTCGGCCGGGTCGAGGTCGCGGACCGCCTCGTGCAGGTCGGCGCCGTCCACGTTGGAGACGAAGCGGACGTCGAGGTCGCGCTTGGCGAACGAGCGGAGCACCTCGTAGGCCATCGCGGGGCCGAGGTCGGAGCCGCCGATGCCGATGTTGACGACGGTGCGGATCGGCTTGCCGGTGTGGCCGCGCCACTCGCCGCCGCGGACCCGCTCGGCGAAGCCGGCCATCTTGTCGAGGACGGCGTGCACGGCGGGCACCACGTTCTCGCCGTCGACCTCGATCACGGCACCGCGCGGGGCGCGCAGCGCGGTGTGCAGGACGGCGCGGTGCTCGGTGTTGTTGATCTTCTCGCCGCGGAACATCGCGTCCCGCAGCTCGGCGACGCCGGTGGCCGCGGCGAGTTCGCGCAGCAGCTCCAGCGTCTCGTCGGTGACCAGGTGCTTGGCGTAGTCCACGTGCAGGTCGCCGACCTGGAGGGTGTAGCGGCGGCCGCGCTCCGGGTCGGCGGCGAACAGCTCGCGCAGGTGCGTCTCGCCCAGCGCGGCCCGGTGCTTGCCGAGGGCGGCCCACTGCGGGGTGCGGTCGAGCGGGGTGCGGGCGTCGGCACGGGTCTCCGACATCGGTGGTTCCTCGATTCATCTGGGTGCAGAAACCGGCAGGGCCAGGCGGTGAGGGTCTCGCGAGGTCGTGCGGGTACTGGTGGTACGCCGACTCCGTTGACGGCCTGCCCGGGCTCAGCCTATGCAACCGCGGAGCCGGTCGCGCACATTCCGCCCGGCGGGGCCGGACAGGCCGTCACTTGCGTTCCGAGCGCAGGTCCAGCCCCCGCAGCACCTGGTCGACCAGCTCCGGGTCGGCGCCGAGTTCGCTGCGGGCGGCGAGCATCTCGCGCCGGGAGGCGGCGATCATCTCCTGTTCGACCTCCCGGGCGGCCCGCCACTGGCTGAGCCGCAGCTTGGCCTCGGCGGCCTCCTCCTCGGCGTAGTTCTCCGGGCAGAGCCGGGCCAGCCGGTCGTGCTGACGGTCCCGCAGGCGGTCGGCGACCTCGGCGGGCAACCGGTCCTGCTCCTCCAGTTCGCCCAGCCGCCTGAGCCCCGCCTTGGCGGCCCGCCACCAGAGCTGGCGCACGGCCTGCTCGTGCTTGTCCTGGTCGATGTCCAGTTCGAACCGCTTGGCCAGCCAGGGCAGGGTGAGGCCCTGCACCAGCAGGGTGAACAGCACCACGCTGAAGGCGATGAAGACCAGGCGGCCGCGCTCGGGGAACTCCTCGCCGGAGTGCAGGGTGAGCGGGATGGCGAGGGCCAGGGCGACGGTGGCCACGCCGCGCATGCCGGACCACCAGAGGATCACGCTCTCCTTCCAGCTGAACGGGGTGTCCTCGTCGTCGCCGCTGCGCAGCTTCTTCGACAGCCAGCCGGCCGGCAGCAGCCAGAGCAGCCGGACCACCACGACCACGCCGATGACCACGGCGGCGTCGCCGATGAAACCGGTCCAGCCGCGGCCGGCCTCCTTGAGCACGGTGGCCAGCTCCAGGCCGATCAGGCCGAAGGCGACGCCGGTGATCAGGATCTCGACGACCTCCCAGAAGGCGTTGCCGACCAGCCGGAAGGAGACGGCGTCGGCGTCGGAGGCCCGCTCGGCGAGGTAGAGCGCGCAGACCACGACGGCGAGCACGCCGGAGCCGTGGATCTCCTCGGCGATGGCGTAGGCAGCGAAGGGCACCAGCAGGTTGAGCGCGACCTGCTGGGTCGGGTCGTCCAGGCGCTCGGCGAGCTTGGTGTTGACCCAGCCGAGGGCGATGCCGACGACCACGGCGAGCACCGCGGACAGGATGAAGCGCAGCACCGCGTGGCCGACCGAGAAGTCGCCGCTGACCACGGCCTCGATGGCCAGCGAGTAGACGACGATCGCGGTGACGTCGTTGAACAGGCCCTCGCTCTCCAGGATCGACACCAGGCGCCGGGGCAGGCCGACGCTGCCGGCCACCGCGACGGCGGCCACCGGGTCGGGCGGGGAGACCAGCGCGCCGACCGCGATCGCGGCGGCGACCGGCAGGGCGGGCAGCAGCCAGTGCACCGCCCCGGCCACCGCGGCCGTGGTGACCACCACCAGGGCGACGGCCAGCAGCAGGATCGAGCGGACGTTGGCCTTGAAGTAGCGCACCGAGGAGCGCCGGGCGACCGCGAAGATCAGCGGCGGCAGCACCAGCGGGAGGATCAGCTCGGGTTCGATGGTGACGTCCGGGATCTGCGGGACGAGCGCCATGACGATGCCGAGCAGGGTCATCAGGACCGGTTGCGGGACTCCGGTCTTGCGTGCGAGCGGCATGGTCACCACGGAGGCGAGCAGCACCAGGAAGAACAGGGGCAGCTGGCCCACGGAAACGTTCCTCTCGACAACGGACGGCTGAGCGCCGCCCAGGATAAATCTGACAATGCGCCCATCGGCGAAGACGCGCCGAACAGCGGGCCGAACATCGGGCCGAACAGTGGCTTGACCTCAAGTGGACTTCAGGTCCGAGGATCGGGGGCGGTCGAACAGTCAAGCAGTCGAATGTCGAACATTCGAGAGGGCGGGAGCAGACATGAAGGCGGTCACCGTGACGCGGTCCGGCGGTCCGGAGGTCCTGCGGGTCACCGAGGTGCCCGACCCGGAACCCGGGCCGGGCGAGGTGCGGGTGCGGGTCTTCGCCGCCGGGGTGCAGCCTGTCGACCTCGCGATCCGGGAGGGCTTCCGCCCGCCGGGGGCCGTCGTCGAGCCGCCGTTCGTCCTCGGCAACGAGTTCGCCGGAGTGGTGGACCGGCTCGGACCGGACGGCTCCGACTGGCAGGTCGGCGACGAGGTGCTGGGCTTCCGCTTCCTGGACAGCCAGGCCGAGCTCGTCACGGTGGACGCCGCCCAGCTGGTGGCCAAGCCCGCCGGCATGCCCTGGGAGCAGGCCGGCTCGCTCTCCGCCTCCGGCCAGACCGCGCACCTGGCGCTCACCCTGCTCGCGGTCGGCCCCGGCGACACCGTGCTGGTGCACGGCGCCTCCGGCGGGGTCGGCACCGTCGCCGTCCAGCTCGCCCGGGCCTGGGGCGCCACCGTGATCGGCACCGCGAGCGAGCGCAACCACGACTACCTGCGCGACCTGGGCGCGATCCCGGTCACGTACGGCGAGGGGCTGGTCGAGCGGGTCCGGGCGGTGGCGCCGCAGGGCGTGGACGCCGCCTTCGACGCCGCCGGGCGGGGCGCGCTGGCGGCCTCCGTCGAGCTGGTCTCCGACCGGAGCCGGATCGGTACCGTGGTCGACTACCCGGAGGCCGAGCGGCTGGGCGTCCGAGGGCTGCGGGGGCCGCGCACGGCCGCGCGGCTGACCGAGCTGGTGCGGCTGTGGGAGGCGGGCGGGCTGCGGCTGGAGATCGCCGAGGCGCTGCCGCTGGAGCGGGCCGCCGAGGCCCACCGGCTGGTCGGCGCGGGGCACGTCCGGGGCAAGGTGGTCCTGGTGCCGTGACGCTGCGCACGCAGCCGCCCGGGCCGATTGTGTGTTTCGGCTGCTGACCAGGTAATGTTCTCCGCGTCAGCAGGCGCCGCTAGCTCAGTTGGTTAGAGCAGCTGACTCTTAATCAGCGGGTCCGGGGTTCGAGTCCCTGGCGGCGCACAGACAGCCGGAAGGCCCTTCGCGAGAGCGAGGGGCCTTCCGGCGTTTCCGCGTTCCCCGCCGCCATCCCCACCGGCATCCCCACCGACGGTGGCAGGAAAGGTGGGAAACGGGTCATTGCTGCCACTGCGACCCGGTGACAGGCTGGTCGCATGAGAGCGCGCAGCGTGGTCGTCGTCCTCTACGAGGGCGTGCAGAGCCTCGACGTGACCGGTCCCGTGGAGGTCTTCACGGGGGCGGGCGCGGCCGCCGGGCAGCCGGGGGCGTACCGGGTGACCACCGCCTCCCCGGGCGGCGGGCCGGTGCGCAGCCACAGCGGGCTGCGGCTGCTGCCAGACACGAACCTGGCCGAGGTCGGGCCGGTGCACACCCTGCTGGTCCCCGGCGGGCTGGGCAGCGATCTCCCGAACGGTGCGCTGGTCGCCCGGATCCGGGAGCTGGCCGGCCGGGCCGAGCGTGTGGTGTCGGTGTGCACCGGGGCCTTCCTGCTCGCCGAGGCCGGGCTGCTGGCCGGGCGCCGGGCGACCACGCACTGGGCGTACTGCGAGGCGCTGGCCCGGCGGTTCCCGGACGTCGAGGTGGACCCGGACCCGATCCACGTCCGGGACGGGAACGTCGCCACCTCGGCCGGGGTCACCGCCGGGATCGACCTCGCGCTGGCCCTGGTCGAGGAGGACCTGGGACGCGACGCCGCCCTGCTGATCGCCCGCCATCTGGTGGTCTTCCTGCGCAGGCCGGGCAACCAGGCCCAGTTCAGCACCCAGCTGGCCGCCCAGGTGGCGGCCCGGCAGCCGCTGCGCGAGGTGCAGCGGTGGATCGCCGAGCACCCGGAGGCCGACCTGTCCGTCGAGGCGCTGGCCCGCCGGTCGGCGCTGTCACCACGGCACTTCGCCCGGGCCTTCGCCACCGAGGTGGGGGTGACCCCGGGCCGGTACGTGGACGGGGTCCGGCTGGAGGCCGCCCGGCGGCTGCTGGAGGACACCGCCGACGGCATCGAGGAGATCGCGCGCTCCTGCGGCTACGGCACCCCGGAGGCGATGCGGCGCGCCTTCGTCCGGTCCCTGGCCGCCTCGCCCGCCGAGTACCGACGCCGCTTCCGACCCGATCCTGCTGGAGGACACTGATGCGCATCGCCGTTCTGCTCTACGACGAGTTCACCGCCCTGGACGCCGTCGGCCCCTGCGAGGTGCTGTCCCGCATCCCCGGCGCCGAGGTGGTGTTCACCGCCGCGAAGCGCGGCCCGGTCCGCACCGACATGAAGACCCTGTCGCTGACCGCAGAGGCCTCCCTGGACGAGGTGGACGCGGCCGACGTGCTGCTCGTCCCGGGCGGGCCCGGGACGGAGGCCCGGCTGGCCGACCAGGCCGTGCTGGAGTGGATTCGCGCGGTGGACGCCACCACCACCTGGACCACCTCGGTCTGCTCGGGCTCCCTGCTGCTGGGCGCCGCCGGACTGCTGGCGGGGCGCCGGGCCACCTCGCACTGGTGCTGCCTCGACGCGCTGAAGAAGTTCGGGGCGGAGCCGACCGGGACGGAGCGGGTCGTGGTCGACGGCAAGTACGCGACCGCGGCCGGGGTCTCGGCCGGGATCGACCTCGCACTGACGCTGACCGGACTGATGGCCGGGGACGCGACCGCGGAGGCGATCCAGCTGGTCATCGAGTACGACCCGCAGCCGCCGTACTCGGCGGGCTCGATCGCGACGGCCCGGCCCGAGCTGGTCGCCGAACTGCTGGCCAACGGGCTGCAGCTGCGCTAGGTCCTGTCCGGTCGATCTTGGCGGATCAGCCCGCGGCGTTGGGCGCCCGGCTGGGCGTGCGCCCGGATCGTCCTCGTACTGGGCGTACTTGGGCGATTCGGGCGTGCGTCCAGGCGGGATGCGTAATGGGGGTACCTCCCGGCCGAAGGCTGGGGGAGTCGCGGGCCCGGCAAGATCGGCCGGACAGGGCCTAACGGCGCTCGGCCGGGAAGCCGTGGCGGCGGGCGGCGGTGGCCACCGCCAGGACGGGCAGCATCAGGGCGAGCACCGTCCAGGGCAGGGCGTCGGTGCCCAGGCGGCCCAGCACCAGGCCGCCGACCACGCCGCCGCCCGCCATCGCGGCGTTCCACAGGGTGACCAGCACCGCCTGGGCGGCGTCCGCCCGCTCGCCGCCCGCGTCGCCGACGGCGGTCTGCAGCAGGGTCGGGGCGCCGCCCCAGCCCAGGCCCCAGAGCGCGGCGGCGGTGTACACCAGCGGTGTGCTGTGCGACCAGAGGCCGAGCAGGCCCGCGGTCAGGGCGACCAGCAGCGCGCCGCCGATCGTCAACTGCCGTAGCCGGCGGTGGATGTGGGCACCGGTGAACCAGATGCTCGCCAGCGAGGCCAGGCCGAAGACCAGCAGCACGGTGTCGGTCGCGTCGCCGAGGCCGGTCCGGTCGAGGAAGGGCGCGATGTAGGTGAACAGGATGGTGTGGGCGAGCACGAAGAGCACCGTCACGGTGAGCACCGGCGCCACCCCGGGCACGGTGAGCGCGCTCCGCACCGGGGCGCGCTCACCGGCGGGTTGTCCGGGCTGGTCCGGCAGCAGGGCCGCGATCCAGCCGATCACGCCGAGCGCCAGTGCCGTCATGGCCAGGAAGGGCACCCACCAGGCGAGCGCCTGGCCGAGGAAGGTGCCGACCGGCACTCCCAGCGACAACGCCACCGGTACGCCCGCCATCGCCACGGCCATGGCCCGGCCCTGCTGTTCGACCGGTACCAGCCGGCGCGCGTACCCGGCCAGCAGCGCCCAGGCGAGGCCGGCCGCGACGCCCGCGAGGAAGCGGGCGGCCAGGGTGAGCGGGTAGTTCGTGGAGGCCGCGGTGACGGTGTTGGCGGCGGCGAAGCCGGCCATCGCGGTGAGCAGCAGCCGCTTGCGGCCCCAGCCGGCGGTGGCCGCGGTGAGCGGGATCGCGGTGGCGGCGGTCCCGAGCGCGTAGACGGTGACGGTCTGCCCGGCGGCCGACTCGCTGACGCCGAGGGCCCCGCTCATCCCGGGCAGCACGCCGGCGGGCAGGGTCTCGGTGAGCGCGGTGACGAAGACGGCGGTGGCCAGGGCGAGCAGGGCGGGCAGCGGGAAACCGTTGCGGATTGCGGGAGTCGGGAGCTGTGTGGTCGCCATGGGAACCATGCTCGATCCTCACACTGATGTCAGGTTCAAGCACGGTTCCCACCGGCGTCACCTCAGCGGCGGAAGTAGCCGTCGAAGTTCTTGGAGAACTCCCGGCCGCCGAACTGGTCCCAGTTGACGGACCAGGTCATCAGCCCGCGCAGGTTCGGCTGGGCGCCCGAACGCGGCACGTACGAACCGCAGTTGGCCAGCCTGGTGAGGCAGTCCAGGGCCTTGTTCACCTCGGCCGGGGCGACGTAGCCGTTGCCGGCGTTGGTGGTGGCCGGCATGCCGATGGCCACCTTGGAGGCGGGCAGCGGCGGGAACATGTTGTTCGTGTTGCCCGCCACCGGGAAGCCGTTGAGCAGCAGGTCGGTCATCGCGACGTGGAAGTCGGCGCCGCCCATCGAGTGGTACTGGTTGTCCAGGCCCATGATGGAGCCGGAGTTGTAGTCCTGGACGTGCAGCAGGGTGAGGTCGTCGCGCAGCGCGTAGATGACCGGCAGGTACGCCCCGGCGCGCGGGTCCTGGCCGCCCCAGGGGCCGGAACCGTAGTACTGGTAGCCGAGTTGGACGAAGAAGGTCTCCGGCGCCATGGTCAGCACGAAGCCCGGACCGTACTTGGCCTTGAGGGTCTTCAGCGCGGAGATCAGGTTGACGATGACCGGGCTGGTCGGGTTCTTGAAGTCGGTGTCACCGGTGTTGAGGGAGAGCGAGTGCCCCTCGAAGTCGATGTCCAGGCCGTCCAGGCCCCACTTGTCGATGATCGCCGAGACCGAGCTGACGAAGGTGTCGCGGGCGGCGGTGGTGGTCAGCTGGACCTGGCCGTTCTGGCCGCCGATCGAGATCAGCACCTTCTTGCCCTGGGCCCGCTTGGCGGCGATGGCGGCCTTGAAGTCGGCGTCGGACTCCACGGTCGGGCAGTCGGTGACGGAGCAGCGGTTGAACCGGATGTCGCCGGAGGTGACGGAGGTGGGCTCGCCGAAGGAGAGGTCGATGAAGTCCCAGGAGTTCGGGACGTCGGCCATCCGGGTGTAGCCGGCGCCGTTGGCGAAGCTGGCGTGCAGATAGCCGACCAGGGCGTGGCTGCCGGGCGGCGGCGGGGTGGTCGGGGTGCCGGTGGGGGTGCCCGTCGGCGTCCCGGTCGGCGTTCCCGTCGGCGTCCCGGTGGGGGTACCGGTGGGCGTCGGCGTCGGGCTGGGGGCGCCCGGCCCGTCCAGCGAGACGTCGTCCGCGTAGTAGGTGCCCTGGCCGTACCAGCCGTGGGTGTAGACGGTGGCGCTGGTCTGGGTGGCGCCGGTGGTGAAGCTGACGCTGAGCTTCTGGTAGCCGCCGCCGGTACCGGGGGTCCAGGTGCTGGGGCCGCCGCCGTCGACGCCCAGGTAGACGTACGAGCCGTTGACGTACGCGCTGAGCGTGTAGGTGGTGCTGGGGGCGACGGTGACGGTCTGGCCGCACTGGGCGGTGTCGCCCGCGGTGGCCGCGGCGGCGAGGGCGTAGCCGCCGCCGTGCACCGGGCTGGTGATGACGCTGCCGGAGTTGCCGGTGCAGCTCCAGGGGCCGAGCGAGCCGGATTCGAAGCCGCCGTTGACCAGGAACTCGCCGGCCGAGGCGGCGGGCGCCAGGCCCAGGGTGACGCCGACCAGGGTGGCCGCGGCGACGGCGGAGGCGGTGCCGGCGGCGAGCAGGGTGCGGGACTGCTTCCGGCGGGCGGGGGCGGGTGCGGGTGTGGTTCTGCGCATGCGGGGGCTCCTGCGATGGCGCGGTCGTGGGGGACGTCCGAGGGCACGCCGGAGCACGCGCCAGTGGGGGGGAACGGCCCGGCCTGGCACCCAAGTTGGACTAGACCACTGAAGTGGATTCGGCACTGCGGTGTCAATGGTCCAGACCGGTCCGCGACCTACGCGCCGGCCGCCCGGCAGCCCCGACGGGCCGCCCCGGTTGCCGGGGGTGACACCCCGTCGAAGGATGGAGGGGTGACCCCGCCCGGCTACCTCCGCTACCCCCACCTGCACGGCGGGCTGCTCGCCTTCACCGCCGAGGACGACGTCTGGATCGCCCCGCTGGACGCCGACGGCGCCACCGGCCGGGCCTGGCGGGTCAGCTGCGACCGCACCCGGGTCAGCCACCCCCGCTTCTCCCCCGACGGCCGCACCCTCGCGTGGACCAGCTGGCTGAACCTGACCCCCGAGGTGTGGACCGCCCCCGTCGAGGGCGGCGAGGCCGAACGGCTCAGCCACTGGGGCAGCCAGGACACCCGGGTGCGCGGCTGGCTGCCGGACGGCGAAGTATTGGCCGTCACCTCCTACCACGAGCCGTTCGGCCACTACACCTGGGCGCACGCCCTGCCGCCCGACGGCTCCCCCGGCCACCGGATGCCCTGGGGCCCCGTCGGCGACGCCCAGATGAGCCGCGAACGCACCGTGCTGCTCACCGGCGCCGCCCCGCACGAACCCGCCGCCTGGAAGCGCTACCGGGGCGGCGCCACCGGCCGGCTCTGGGCGGACGGCGAACAGATCCTCGCCGACCACCCCGGCCACCTCGCCTCACCCATGCCCGTCGCCGGGCGGATCGCCTTCCTCTCCGACCACGAGGGCATCGGCAACGTCTACTCCTGCCGCCCCGACGGCACCGACCTGCGCCGGCACACCGACCACGCCTCCTACTACGCCCGCGAGGCCGCCACCGACGGCACCCGGATCGTCTACCAGCACGCCGGCGACCTCTGGCTGCTGGACAGCCTGGACGCCCCCGCCCCCCGCCGGCTCGCCGTCCCGCTCGGCGGCGCCCGGGCCGGCCGCCGCCCGTACCAGGTCGGCGCCGCCGCCCAGGTCAAGGACCTGGCCTGCGACCAGAGCGGCCGGGCCGGGGTGATCACCGTGCGCGGCAGCCAGTACTGGCTCACCCACAAGGACGGCCCGGCCCGCGCGCTCGCCGACACCCCCGGGGTGCGGACCCGGCTGCCGGTGATCCTCGGACACACCGGCGAGGCCGCCTGGATCACCGACGCCGAGGGCGCCGACGCGATCGAGGTGATGCCGCTGCCAGGGCACGAGGAGACCGAGAAGCACCGCCACCGGGTGCTCGCCGCCGACCGGATCGGCCGCGTCCTGGAACTCACCGCCTCCCCCGACGGCGCCCACCTCGCCGTCGCCGCCTCCGACGGGCGGCTGCTGCTGGTCGCCGCCGACGACGGCGCCGTCCGCGAACTCGCCGCCTCCGGCTACGGGCCGGTCTCCAGCGCCCGCTTCTCCCCCGACTCGCACTGGATCGCCTGGTCCCAGCCGGTGGCCGGGCGCTCGCTGCGCCGGATCCGGCTCACCCGCACCGAAGCGCCCGGGCCGGTCACCGAAGTCACCGACGGCCGCTTCGAGGACGAGCAGCCGGTGTTCACCCGGGACGGCCGCTACCTGGCCTTCCTGTCCTGGCGCGGCTTCGACCCCGTCCACGACGTACACACCGGCGACCTCTCCTTCCCGCTCGGCTGCCGCCCCTACCTCGTCCCGCTCACCGCCGACACGCCGTCCCCGTTCGCCGCGCCCGCCGAGGACGGCGCCCCGCGCGGCGACGGCGGCGGCGACGGCACCGTCCTCGTCGACCCGCAGGGCATCGGCGAGCGACTGCTCCAGTTCCCGGTGATCGCCTCCAAGTACTCGGCCACCGACGCGGTGCGCGGCGGCCTGATCTGGCTGCGCTGGCCGATCTCCGGCACCCTCGGACAGACCTTCGCCAGCCCCGACGACACCTCCGGCCGCCCCTCGCTGGAGTACTTCGACCTCGCCCGGGGCACCCGCACCACCCTGGTCGACAAGCTGGACGGCTACGCCGTCTCCGGGGACGGCGGCTCCATCGCGGTCTACTCGGCCGGGACCCTGCGGATCGTCCCGGTCACCGGCGGCGCCGGCAGCACCGTCGACCTGCGACGGATCACCCACACCGTGCACCCCGCCGCCGAATGGCGCCAGGCCTACCACGAGGCCTCCCGGATCGTCCGGGACCAGTTCTGGGACGAACGGATGTCCGGCCTGGACTGGCCCGCCCTGACCGCCCAGTACGAGCCGCTGCTGGAACGGGTCTGCTCACCCGACGACTTCGCCGACCTGCTGCGCGAACTCCTCGGCGAACTCGGCACCTCGCACGCCTACGTCACCCCGTCCCGGCGCGCCGAAGGCCCCTCGCTCGGCCAGCAGCCGCTCGGCCTGCTCGGCGCCAACGCCCACCGCTCCCCCGACGGGCGCTGGCTGGTCGAACGGGTGCTGCCCGGCGAGACCTCCGACCCCCGCGCCCGCGCCCCGCTCGCCGCCCAGGGCGTCCGGGACGGCGACGAACTGCTCGCCGTCGGCGGCCGCCCGGTGGACCCGGTGCGCGGCCCGCTGCCGCTGCTGGCCGGCACCGGCGGCACCACCGTCGAACTGGCCCTGCGCGGCAGCCCCGACGGCCCGGTACGGCGGATCACCGTCACCCCGCTGACCGACGAACGGGCCGTCCGCTACCAGGACTGGGTGGCCAAACGCCGCCTCCTGGTCCGGGAGTTCAGCGACGGCCGGTGCGGCTACCTGCACATCCCGGACCTCGGCGGCTCCGGCTGGGCACAGTTCAACCGCGACCTGCGGCGCGAACTGGACAAGCCCGCACTCGTCCTGGACGTGCGCGGCAACGCCGGCGGCAACGTCTCCGAACTCGTCCTGGAAAAACTCACCCGGCACGTCCTCGCCTGGGACTTCGGCCGGGACCGCCAGCCGGTCCGCTGGCCCCGGCACGCACTGCGCGGCCCGCTCGTGGCGCTCGCCGACGAGGCGACCAGCTCTGACGGCGACGTGGTCATCGCGGCGATCAAACTGCTCGGCCTCGGCCCCGTCGTCGGCAACCGGACCTGGGGCGGGGTCGTCGGGATGACCGGGCGGCACACCCTCGGCGACGGCACCCGGATCTCGGTGCCCAAGAACGCCTCCTGGTTCGAAGGCGGACTCGGCTGGTCGGTGGAGAACCGCGGCGTCGAACCGGACGTGCACGTGCTGCGCACCCCGCGCGACTGGGCCCGCGGGCGCCACCCCGAGCTGGTCGCCGCCGTCCAGCTCGCGCTGGACCTGCTGGAGGACGCGCCCGCCGCGGCGCCCCCGCCGGAGGACACCCCCCGGCCGGACCTGCGGCGCCCGCCGCTGCCGCCGCGGGCGCGGTGACGGGGGCTGGAGGTTCTAGGGTGCTGAGACTCCTGGGGTTTCAGCCCCAGGGGTCGCCCTCGGCCGTCATGTTCTCGGCCGCGCGCCGGTCGGCCTCCTCCTGGGCGGCACGGGCACGCCGCTCCGACTCGCGGGCCTCCTGGGTCTCGCGGGCCCGCTCGATCTCCGGGCTGTACGCGTCCGCGGCCTCGTCGTGGGCGATGGCGGCACGCTCGGCGGCGTCCTGCCCGGTCGCCTCGTGCGCCTTGTGGCGGAACCTGTCGAAGATGCCCATGACTCCTCCTCCGAACGGATACCGGGCTTCCCCCACTCTCACACCGGGCACCCGGAGCCGCACGTTGAGCCTTTGGTCCCTGGTGAACGCGCCCAACGGCCGTGGCGCGGAGGCGGCCGCCCGGCGCAGATTGGAGCCGTCGGCCGAACTGACGCCACCGTCTGGAGCCCACCGTGACCGTCGCACCTTCCGCCCGCCAAGCCCGGCGCACCGCCGAGGACCCCCACGACGGGCCGCGCCGGCGGGTCGGGCCGCTGGCCGCGCTGGACGGGCGACTGCCCGGCGCCCACGACCTGCTGCTGATGCAGTGCCCCAGTTCGCTGCACCCGCTGGCGGGCGGCGAGCTGCCGGACTGGGCGCGGGCCGTGCTGCGCGTGCACCCGTGGGTGACGGTCGGCCGGGCCCCCTCCCTGGTCGGCACCCCGGCGGACGTCCCACACCCGCAACGCTGCACCCGGGACCCGGAGGCCGCGCCCGAACAGTGGATCCCGGTGATCGTGCGCGGCCCCCGCCCCGGGCAGCGGCTGGACGCCCTGGCGCCCTGGGCCGCAGTCGCCCGGACACTGCGCCCCGAGCAGCTGGCCGGGCGGTGCGGGCGGCTGGACCCCGAACGGGTCGCCGGAATCCCGGCGCTGGCCCTGCTGCCGGCGGTCGGCCGGATCGTCGCGGACCACCGGCTGTCCTGGGGCCCGATCGGCGCGGTCGGCTACGAACTGGGCACCGGCGTACCGGTCGCCGGGCCGCTCAGCCCGCTGCGACTGGTCCTGCGCACCCCGCACCCGATCAGCCGCCGGGACGCCCTGCAACTGCGGCGGGCGCTCAGCAGACTGCCGGTCCCGGTCCAGGCCGAACTGGAGACCCGCTACGGCTCGGTCCAGCTCGCCGAGTACGCGGCCTCGCCGTACACCCTCACCCTGCTGACACCGGACGGGCCCCGGGAGGTCCGCGACCCGTGGTTCCCACGCGGCCCGTTCGTCTGAGCTGTCCGCCACATCAGTTGGGCCGGTTGGGCGGCCGCGACGCCGCCGGGATGCGGAGTCCGGCCATCGCCCCGAACGGCTGGTTCGCCCGGTAGCCCGCCGACCAGGCGACGCCCCACCGGGCGCAGTTCGGGCAGTTCCACGTCCGTCCGGCCGCGTTGGCGTCGTTGAGCAGATCGACCGGGGCCGCAGCAGTCCGGTGCGGGACAGGCGGGAGGGGCGGTCATCGGCGGCGGTCCCGGCCGAGTCACCGCCGGGTGGCCCGCCGGACGAGGGGCATCGTGCCGGGGCTGCTTCAGACGTTGGACTACGCGCGAGCCATCGCGGCGGGGGCAGTCCGCCGAGGCAGCATCGCGCAGGACCAAGCCGAGGAGCGGGTCGCCTACCTTGCGCGCCGACAGGCGAACTTGCGCCGGGAGCCCCTCCACTGATCCACGCCGTTCTGGATGAGAGCCGCATCCGACGGCCGGTCGGCGGAAAGTCCATCATGGCTGCCCAGCCCGACGAGCTTGCAGCCTTCGTCCGGACGCCCAACACCGTTCTCCAGGTGGCTCCGTACGCCATAGGCGAGGAACGAGCGTTCGACCTCCCGGTCAACATCATCACCCTTCCGGACCGATCGCTGATGTCCTACGCCGAATCAGCGCAGCAAGGGCACCTGGAACGGGACAGCGGCGCAGTACCGCCGATCCTCAGTGGTTCAAGTCTTCGTACAGCAGCAACGGAGGCGACTGCATCGAGGTCGCAGGGAACCTGATCGCGTCCGACACCGTCCCCGTCCGAGACAGCAAGGACACCGACGGCCCGACCCTCCTCTTCCCGACCGAGGCCTGGCAGTCCTTCGTCTCCGCCGTCCGCATTGGCGAGTTCGGCACCGTCTGACAACCGGTCCGAGCATCAGGGTCAGATCGGCAGGTTCCAGCCCGGCCCGTCCACACTTCCTCCCGACGTACTCACGAGTCGGATCCCTCCTCCCGTTAGTCGGCGATGGCACGGGCAATCGCCGAAGCGGTGTCGACACCCTGCCGGGGCGCATTGGTCGAGGTCAGATCGCCTGGGCCGGGTCGTCCAGCCAGGCGTGCCAGCCGTCGGGGGTGACGGTGAGTCCGAGCCGGTCGACACCGGGCCGGCCCGCCTCCTGCCACCAGGCGAGAACCTGCTCGAACTCCTCCCACAGCCGCCGGCCACCGTACTGGCGCACCTGGTGCGCGGTGTCGCCGTCGCGACAGGTCGCGGCGGCCCACGCCGGGGTGGTGAGGGAGTACAGCCACAGGGTGCGGGATCCGTCGTCGTGCGGCTGGACGGCGTGTGTCACGTCCCGCAGGCGCAGTCCGGCGGCGAGCGGGAAGGGGTCGAACTTGCCGTGCGGCGGCGGGGTGGCGGTGGTGAGGTGTTCGACGACCGTGCCGCCGCTGGCCGGGCTCTCGGGGCGGACGAGGCGCTGGGAGCGCATCTTCATGAACTCGACCGGCTGGAGGAACGGGCCCGTGGCGGTGCCGTCGCCGGCGACGGTGAGGCGGACTAGGGCGTCGGCGTTGGAGTAGTGGGTGCCGAACGGGGCGAGGATGATGCCGCCGGGCCGGGTCTGCTCGACCCAGGCGTAGGGAACCTCGCGCAGGCCGTAGGTCGCGATGGTCCGGTCGTACGGGCCACCAGGCTTCCAGCCGAACCGGCCGTCGCCGCAGACCGTGGTGGGGCGGCGGCCGACGCGCTCCAGGGCTGTGCGAGCCCGTGCGGCGATCTGCGGGTCGATCTCGACGGTGACGACGTTCGCGTCGCCGAGGCGGTGGCCGAGCAGCGCGGCGTTCCAGCCGGTGCCGGTGCCCTGCTCGATCACGCGCATCCCGGCCTCGATCTGGAGGTCGTCGAGCATGGAGGCGACCAGGGACGGCATGGAGGCGGAGCTGGTCGGCACCGTGCCCGGCTCCAGGCCTTGGTGCTGACCGTCGTCCCACTGCGTGACGATCGGGATGTCCGCAGCGGCGGCCTGGAGCCAGCCGGGCTCGTCCGCGGCACGGTCGACGGGGCGGCTGGTACCGGTGGCCAGGTCGTGCGCCCACACCAGGTCTGGGAGGAACAGAGAACGCGGGACGGCCTCGAAGGCCGACACCCAATCGGCGGCGACGGGGAAGGGCCGCCCGTCCGAGCGGCCCTTCTGCTCAGGTTCGAGCGTCACTTGCGGCGCCCGCCGTCGCCGGGCGGCGTGGTGCCGTCGGGGGTCGGCGGATCCGGCGGCGGTGTCCAGGGCGTCCCGGGGTGCCCGTCACCACCGTCCCCGCCGCCACCACCGTGCTCTCCACCGTCATGTGCAACCGACTCCATCACCGGCTCCTCTCCAAGGAATGGCTGCCGCGCCACGGGCCCAGGACCGGGATGCCCCGGCCCCCGTCCACGACGCGGCATCGACGACGTCATTTACCGTTCCGTCGGCCAGACGAGCCCGTCAAGGGCGCGTGGAAGCACATGCCCACTCCCGGCGCCGGCCGTTGTTCCGGGATTCACCAATCGCCTTCCACCACCTGGTGGTTGGATGCACGATCGGTCGATGGACTTCTACACCACGGGCATGCCCAAGGTCAGCAGGGTGCGGGACTTCCCCTCGCTGTCCGACCCGACGGTCACCATCATGACGATCAGCGAGCACGGCTACGTGAGCCAGTACACCGGAAACGGTGAGCGCAAGCGCGGCCTGATCAGCAGCCACACACTGCGCCCGGGCGACCTGGTGCTGGCCATTCTGCCGACCATCCCGGCGACGGTGGCCGTGGTGGACGACCGGAAGGCGTTCTGCGAGGAGTTCGGCGCCAAGGCCACCGAGGTCACGACGCTGGACGTGGAAGCCGCCCTGGCGCGGGCCTGGCGGGCCTGCGCGGAGACCGGCTGCCCACAATGCGGGGTAGAGGCGTGGCAGTACTGCCGCAACGAGATCAAGGGCGCGATGTACGCCTTCAGGTTCCACCGCGGCCGCCAGGACGCCGCCGGAGTACGCGCGATCCTCAAGCCGGTGGGCCTGCCCGACAAGCACTGGCAGAACGGTGTCGGCCGCTGGGAGTGGGACGAACGCCTCCTGCGGCAGAGCTGAAGTGCCCGTCGCCCCACGCCGCGCGCCACCGCTGGCCACGCCTCCGAGATCTCAACAGTCCGCAACGAAAGGAAATCGATGAGTACCCTTCCTGAACCCGACACCACCGCCGACGATCTGAGCCCCGAGCGCAGGCAGGACCTCCTGGAGCTCGCCGAGTTCATCGGACTCGACGATGCCGCCGAAGGCCTGCGCGGCGACATGCGCACCGAGCGAATCCTCCCCCGGCTGAAGCGCGCGCTCGACCTGATCGGTCTGCCCATCAGCACCGGCCCCGACACGCCCGGCGTCGTCGTCACTCTGTTGGGAACGGCCGCCGCAAGCTGGCAGGCCGGATCCGTCGCGGTCGAGTGGAGGCCCAGCGCTGCCCTCATCACCCTGGACGACGAGGCCGACGCCGGCGACCCCGTCGACCACTTCACCAGGTCCGTCTACGAGACCCTCGACACCGCTCTCGCCGCCACCCTGCGCAAGGCCGGACTGCACGTCCTCATCGACTCCCAGTTCGGCGGCGTCATCATCGCGGACACCAGGCCCGTGGACCATCTCAACTCCTTGGGACTCTGACCGAGAACAGGCCAGTCCGGCCGCCTGGAGGTGCGATGGAAACCTCGTCCTTGGACTCGCTCTACCAGCGGGTTCGAGGAGCTCCGTCATGTCCCAGCTGCTGCAAGGTCCCTGAGGGAACCTCGCTCTTTCCACGGACGACGCTCACTTCCGCAGCCGTCTCCACCCCGTGACGGGCTCGCTGTGCGAGTACTTCCTATACGAGTGCCTGCCCGGCTCGCGTGGGTGACTCTCGCCGAGATCCCCGGGTACGTGCCGTACGGGCTCTTCGAGCCGGTACAGAAGTACCTGGACAACGCGCTCAAGGGCTGACGGACCTCAATGGAGCGGCGCTGCGGGCTGTTACTCAGATCAAGACACACGACGAGGCCCCACTGCCTGGCGGGTAGTGGGGCCTCCGTTCTGCTCGGCAAGGGTGACCGCCGGATGCCGACGCCGGGCGCGTCCGGCTCCTCGATCTGCTTGGGGCTGTGGCGAGTTGTCCGGTCGGGGGGTAGGCTCCGGCAGCACTTGGTGGGTGGGTGAACGGCCAAGAGCGGAGGCGGGTTTGACGTCCTTCGGGCGCACGTTGCGGCTGCTGCGCCGGCGGGCGGGCATGTCCCAGCCGAGGCTGGCGGCGACGGTGTTCGTGTCCCAGCCGACCGTCAGTCGGTTCGAGTCGGTTCGAGTCGGGCGACCGGATGCCGGATCCGGCGATGGCCCGGTTGATCGATGGGGCGCTGGGGGCGGGAGGCGCGCTGTCCGGCCTGATTCCGGCTGATCCTGATCGGGCCGGCTTCCAGGCCCGCAGGCCGGGTCTGGTGGACCGGGCGATGATCGTCGAGGCGGAGTCGGGGCTGGTCCAGTTGCGGAAGCTGGAGGACATCTCCTCCTCCGCGGATGTGACTCCGATGGTGGCGGCGCGGGCCGAGTTGGCCGTCCAGGCGGCCAAGGACGCGCCGTACGCCCTGCGGGCTCCGGCGATCGGTGCGGCCGCCATGGGGACCGCGTACCTCGGCTGGTGCCACTTCGTGGCCGGGCGGTATGCGGCGGCGGAGCAGGCGCTGGACCGCGCGGCGGCGCAGCAGAAGGCGGACAGTACCGAGATCGACGTCCTCCGTGCGGCCCGCAGCCCGGGCGCGCGACCGGCGCCGTGCTGTTCACGTGTTCCCATGGACGTTTCCCCGATCCTCCCCGCGCGGCCCTGACGCTTGAGCGGGGAATAGTCCGGAACTTCAGGCGCGATACCTTCTGCGCCTTGGGCTCACGGTAGGCAGGATCCCGGACGGCCATAAGGTCGGCAGGCGGATCGGAATACTATTCCGCGCCGATTCCGCGCCGAGTTGACGACCGATCAGAGGCGGGTGGAGGCCCCGCCACCCGAGGGAGCGGGTAGCGGGGCCTGGGGCGTCAGCCGGTGATGCTGGGGGTGCCCGTTTCCAGGTGGCCGGTGAAGCGCTGGGACCAGGTGCTGTCGGCGTCGACCGTCACCGTGAAGTCGTACCAGCCGTTGTTGTAGGCCGCGGCGTTGAAGAAATCGGTGACGTTGCCGCCGGCGGGGACCTGGTACGTCCAGGGGCCGTCCGTGCGGTAGTTGTTCGACGCGATCGTGAAGGTCATGGGCGTCGCACCGGAGTTGGCGAGCTTGAAGTAGACGGCGAGCTTGCCGGTGCCCGGCTCGACCGCGTACGACGCCGTGACGGCCGCGTTCTTGCCGGCCTTGGTGGCGTCGCCCTTGAAGCGGCGCAGGAAGCGGTTGGGGCCGACGACGGTCAGGTCGTAGGGGCCGCCGCCGAAGTTGGTGCCGCAGTTGAAGAAGTCGCTGGTGGTGCCGCCCGGGTCGACGGTGTACTGCCAGGGGCCGCCGCTGCGGTAGGCGTTGGCGTAGGCGGCGAAGTGGGCGGACTTCGCCGCCGCCGTGCCCCCGTTGTCCATCGCGATCCAGACCTTCATGACCCCGCCGGAGCCGAACTCCAGGTGGTCCAGGTTGGCGTTCGGCTGGTACGGCAGGGCGCGGGCCGGCCGGGTGCCGGTCTCCTGGATCGGGAGCTGGTTGTTGACCGGGGCCGGGTTGGGCAGCGGGCCGCACGCCGACAGGCCGATGGTCTGCGAGGTGTCGGGCAGCCCGGGCAGGCCGTAGACCGGGTTGGCGAAGTCGAACGCGCTGGTCAGGTCGCCGCAGACGCGTCGGCGCCAGTCGCTGATGTTCCGGCATTGCGCGGGCGTGCCGAGGGCGGCGGTCCAGGTCTCCAGGAAGCGCAGCACGGAGGTGTGGTCGAAGGTCTCGGAGTTGACCCAGCCGCCGCGGGTCCAGGGCGAGACGGCGATCATCGGGACGCGGAAGCCGAGGCCGATGTTGGTGCCGTTGTAGAACTCGCCCGGGGTGCCGGCCGGGGCGGCCGGCGGCGGGACGTGGTCGAAGAAGCCGTCGTTCTCGTCGTAGTTGATGAACAGGACGGACGAGTTGAAGACGTTCGGGTCGGCGTTCAGCGCGTCGATCACCAGGTGGACGAAGTGCGCGCCGTCGGCGGGGGTGGCGTACGGGTGTTCGGAGGAGGCCTGGTCGGGGACGATCCAGGAGACCTGCGGGAGGGTGCCGTTCAGCACGTCGGCCTTGATCGCGGCGGCGATGTCGTCCGGGGTCCTGCCGGTGGCCTTGGGCACCGAGCCCATGCCCTTGACGGCCAGCGGGCTGCCGGCCGGGGCGCCGGAGAACTGGGTGAAGTACGCGAGGGCGTTGTCGCCGTAGTTGTCGGCGGCGTTCTGGTAGACCTTCCAGCTGACGCCGGCGCTCTCCAGTGCCTCCGCGTAGGTCTGCCAGCGCAGGCCCTTCTCGTCACCGCCGTCGTACGCGGGGCCGCCGGCGCTGCCGGCCGGGTCGATCTGGCTGGACCAGTGGTAGGTGCGGTTGGGGCCGGTCGCGCTGAGCACGGAGCAGTGGTAGGCGTCGCAGATGGTCCAGTTCTCGGCCAGCGCGTAGTGGAACGGGATGTCCTGGCGGGTGAGGAAGCCGAGGGTGCGGACGTTGCCCTTGGCGGCGACCCAGGAGTCCATCTTGCCGCTGTTCCAGGCCTTGTGCTGATCGCTCCAGCCGTGGCTGAGGTCCCCATTGCATTGGGCGAGGCGCTCGGGGTCGGCGCCGCCGGCCGGCTTGGTCTGGCTGAACTGCCACGGGTACTGGCGGCCGAGCAGGCCGTTGGGCTGGTTGAAGACGCTGTAGCCGCCGGCTATCTGGATGGCGCTGCGGTCGGCGAAGCCGCGCACCCCGCGCAGGGTGCCGAAGTAGTGGTCGAAGCTGCGGTTCTCCTGCATCAGGATCACCACGTGCTGCACGTCGTTGATGGTGCCGGTCTGTTGGAGCGTGGCGGTGGAGGCCACCGCGGGTGCGCCGGGGGCGGCCCCTGCGGCGCTGGTGCCGGCCACGGCGAGTCCCGCCGCGGCGGCACCGGACAGCGTGACGAACTTCCTACGACTCAGCTCGGCCATCAGCCCGGCCCGTCCCTTCACTGGCGATCTGGCGATGTTGTGTACACAAGTCGGGGCTCATCGATCGCGCAGCATCTTCCACCCCGGCCGGAGGCGCCCACCAGATGCGCGCGGCAGGGTTGGCGGACTGTTCGTCCGGGTGTCACCGAGCGACGCCGGGCTGAACGGGCGGCGGAAACGGCGGGGAGGGACGGAGCGGGCGGCTGGTCAGCGGTCCTTGACCTCGATTCCCAGCGCCTGGGCGAACTGCGGTGCCAGCTCCAGCAGTTGGGTGGAGCTGATGACCGCGCCGCGCAGCCCCTGGTGGCCGTCCGCGAGGCCCAGCCGGGCGGCCCCGCGCAGGTCGGTCTTCTTCAGGGTGGCGCCGCGCAGCCGGACCTCCTCCAGCGTGGAGCCGGGGAAGGACACCTCGGTCAGCTTGGCCTCGCCGAAGTCCACGTCGCGCAGCAGGCAGTCCTCGAACACGACGTCCCGCAGCACGGCCGCCCGCAGGTTGACCGCCTCCAGCTTGCAGCCGCGGAACACCACCCGGCGCAGCGCCGAACCGTATCCGGCGACCCCGGCCAGCACGCCGCCGACGAAGGCGCTGTCCTGCCACTCGGTGTCGCTCAGGTCGCAGGCCACCCAGCGGCCGGCCTGCACCCAGACCTCGTTGAACCGGGCCTGGCGCAGCTTGACCCCGCTGAGCGCGACCCCGGTGAAGGCGCATTCCAGGAACGCCGCCCCGGCCGCCGACTCGTCGGTGTGCTCGCCGCCGTCGAAGTGCGTGGTGTCGTACCGCTCGTCGCTGCGCAGCCGCCCGGCGTGGGGGCGGAGCAGGTCCGCGTACGGCAGGTCGGCGAGCTGGTCGGGGGCGGAACGCGGCATGGCGGTGGCACCTCACGGTCGGGGGCGAACGGGTCTCGCCCGCATGCTCGCACGCGGCACCGACAACGGTCGGGACGACGACCCGCCGGACGACCACCCGCCGAAGGGCGACGACCTCCAGACGACGGCGCCCCGGCCCGGCCCGAGCGGGCTGCGGCCGGGCGGGGGCGCCAGGCGGTCGATCAGCCGCGCGCCCCCAGGGAGTTGTCGCGGCTGCGCTCGGTGGCCGTGGGGTTCTGGGTCTTTTACACATAAGTACCAGCC
>NZ_JBHWIR010000078.1:0-33478 GCF_042731835.1 Kitasatospora sp. NPDC059817
GTCCCAGCCGGACGCGAGGGGCCACGCCCCGTGGTCAGCGGGTGACGCTCCAGACCAGGCTGCGGGTGAGCGCCGGGGTCAGGGCCGGGTCGATGACAGCCGAGGTGGGGTCGTTCGCGACGGCCTTGAGCTCGTGGGCGGCGGGCTTGGGGCCGGTGGGGCCGAGGTCGGAGACGGCGATCGTCTTGCGGTCGCGCAGGGCCGTCACCTCCTTGCCGTCGAGGTACCACCGCAGCTTGGTGCCGGAGACCGGGAGGTCGACGGTGAGGCGGTCGGTCGCGGTCAGCCGGGTGGTGACGGGCGTGGCGCTGGAGAGGGTGGAGGCGTGCCGGTAGAAGCCGGCGATCATCGCCTCGCGGCCGGGCAGGTTGAACTCGCGGCCGAGGGAGCGCATCACCGAGTTGTCGGTCGGCCGGTTCAGGCCGGACGGGTAGTTGCTGCCGCCCTGGTAGGCGCCGACGGTGCCGCCGTCGGGCGAGGTCTTGCCCAGCCAGCGGTACCACTTGGTCTTGTCCTGGCGCATCCGGTCGGCGCTCAGGGTGGTGATGTTGGGCTGCGTGGGCTCCGCGCCCTTGTAGGGCCCCGCCCCATCGGCCCAGTACTCGTCCGCGAGCTTGCCCAGCGAGTGGCCGGTCTCGTGCACCGCTATCTGGCCGGACGCGCTGTTGCCGCCCGCCACGGTGGCGATGCCCTCGTACCCGAGCGGCGACTGGGTGCTGCCGTAGCCGGCGCCGCCGTACTTGGCGGTGTTGGCGACGACGATCACGAGGTCGGCCTGCGGGGCCTTGGCGGCGTAGGCGTCGACGGCCTTGATGTCCACGCACAGCAGCCGCTCGATGGAGTTGCACCAGAAGTGCGAGCCGAGGGCGGTCTTGCGGACGGTGTTCTGCTTCGGGTCCCCGGAGACGCCCGACTGTTCGGAGACGGCGCCCACGGCCCACACGTTGAACAGCTTGCGGTAGGTGGCGTAGGGCTCGACGGCGCTGATGTCCTTCCACTTCGCCGCGGCGTCCTTGCGGAACTTGTCCTGCTCCGAGGCCGTGTAGCCGTCGCCGATCATGACCACGTCCAGCTTGCTGTCCGTGCTCCCGTTGTTGACGACCTTCGTGACGGCGCCGTCCCCGGCGGCAGCCCCGGCAGCGGCCGCGCTCATGGACTGTTCGGCGACGAAGGGGGACGCCGCAGGGACCTTGGTCCGGCTGATGGCGCCGTCCTCGGCGAAGACCTCGACGTCCTGGTCGCCCGGGAAGGCGTCCGGGAAGGCGTCCGGGGAGGCGTCCGGGGAGGCGGCAATGGCGACCGGCTCGGACGGGGCGGCGACCGCCGGGCCGACGCCGACGGCGAGGGCCGCCAGCGTCGTGACGCCGGCCAGGAGGACCGAGGTGAACCTGCTGTTGCGCAAAGGAGTTTCTCCGAAATCGACGGGCACGAGGGCCGGTGGCGAGCTTTCCGGGACATGACGCGCGGTGCCGCACGGTCCCGCGCCGTGACACCGCCGCCCCTCGCCAACACGGCCGCACCAGGACCGAGCTGACTGGGCGACATCGCCCGGTCGCCACCTCACCGGTGGATACGGCCGGTCCCCCACGAACGGTTCACACCGGCTGCCGCCACGGTGGTGACGGCGTCCTCGAAGTGGTCGACGACGGCCAGGCGGCCGGTGAGGTCCGCTCGTACGATGCCGCCTGCTCGCAGCCGGACGAAGGAGGGAAGCTCGGGCCCGGTCATGAGTAATCCCCGCGCGCGGCACGGGACTTGAGCACACTCCCGGCCCGGGCTGCCGCGAGCACGACCGGCGACAGCCGGGTGGCCAGGTTCCTGGCCAGGATGCCGCCGCGGCCGGCCGGGACGAGCAGCGCGAAGGCCGCTCGTACGGACTGCCGGGCCTCGTCCACCAGCCCCCGGTGCGCGGCCTCGTAGCGGGCCAGGGCCGGGCCGTGGTCGGCGGGATCGGCGGCCAGGGCCTCGGCCAGGCTGTAGGCGCCCGCCATGGCCAGGCTGGAGCCGCCGCCGAAGAGCGACACGCAGGACGCGGCATCGCCGAGCAGCGTGACCCGGCCCCGCGACCACTGCGGCAGCCGGACCTGGCTCACCGCGTCGAAGTACAGTTCCTCGCTCTCGCGCACCTGCGCCAGCACCTCGGGCGCGCGCCAGCCCATCCGGGCGAACGCGGCGGTCAGCAGTCGCCGGTGCTGCTCGGTGTCGCGGTGGTCGAAGTCCGGCACGGCGGCGGACCGGATCATGAACGCGGCCAGCGGCCTGCCGCATCCGGGATGCACGCAGAGGGCGCGGCCCGGCGCGTTGTGGATCGCCACTTCCCGCAGGTCGCCCGCCGCCCCGGCCAACGGCATGGTGGCCACGTACATCCCCAGGTGGCGGACGAACCCGGACTCCGGGCCGAAGGCCAGCCGGCGGACGGCGGAGTGCAGGCCGTCGGCGCCGACCACCAGGGCGAAGCGGCGGGGGCGGCCGTGCTCGAAGGTGACGTCGACACCCGCCTCGTCCTGGCTCAGGCTCGCGATCGAGTCGCCGAACACGACCTCGGCGTCGTCCCGGCTCGCTTCGTGGACGATCGCGGCGAGATCTCCGCGCGGCAGCTCGACCGTGTCGGCCTGGGCCGCGCCCGACAGGCCGCGCAGGTCGATCCTGCCCACCCGGCGGCCCGCGGCGTTGTAGAAGCCCACACCGGTCACCTGGGTGGCGGCCGCACGGAGGCGGTCCCTGATCCCCATCCGCTCGGCGACCTCCATCGCGCGGCCGGCGACATCGACCGGGCTGCCGCTGGAGCGCACGGCCACGGCCCGCTCGACCACGGTCGGCTGGAAGCCGTGGCGGGCCAGCCAGTAGGCGAGCGTCGGTCCGGCGATGCCGGCCCCGGAGATCAGCACGGTGCGATCGGCCGTCTTGGTCGAGGCGTTCACGGACGCTCCTTCTGTCATCGCCTGATCGTCGTCGCCTGATCGCGGCCAGGCCGACTCGCGGCAGCCGTCGCCGGTCAGCGGTCACGTCGGCACCCCCGGACTGACCATCGGTCAGTAATTCGACGCTACGCCCTGACCGCCGGTCAGGCAAGGGGCAGCGACTAGGCTCCCCACATGACTGCTGCCGAGAACCCCGACACCCGGGCACGGATCCTCGCGGTGGCCCTGAAGGAGTTCGCCGCGCACGGCTACCACGCCACCTCGGTACGCGGGATCGCCGAGCGGGTGGACGTGACCAAGGCCGCGGTGCTGTACCACTTCCCCAGCAAGGCGGACATCCTCGGCGCGCTGATCGAACCGATGCTGGACGACCTGGACGCCGCGCTGGCGCCCACCGGGCCGCCGGATCCGACCGCAGCCCGCTGGGCGGCGATCGAGGGGCTGCTCGACGTCTGGCTGCGCCACCGCGACCTGCTGCGGATGAGCCTGTACGACGCGGCGCCGGGCCTCTCGGGTCCGGGCTTCACGCGGTTCCGCGACGGAATGCTGCGCGCGAACGTCCTGGTGGCGGGGCCCCACCCGGACTTCGTCGCCCGGGTGCGCGCCGCCCAGACGATCGCCATGCTCTCCGACCCGGTGATCCTGCTCGCCGACGCCCCGCCCGAGGACCTGCGCGCCTGCATCCTGGCCGGAGTTCACCGGCTGCTGGACGGCCCCGAACCCCCCGCCGCGGCCGGCCCCGGGCGCGGCGGCGCTGAACGGCGCGGCCGGCCGAGCGCGATGAGCCCGGCGATGGTCGACACCGCCCGGCGCCTGCACGCGGCCGGCCGCACCGCCGAGCAGATCGCGGCAGAGCTCGGAGTCTCCCGGGCGACGGTCTACCGCCACCTGCCGACGTAGCCGGAGACACGAGGGCGGCCGCCGGGCAGCGGCTAATAATGAGACTTCATTGAGACAGTGGCGGCCATCTCGGCGGTGGTGCCGGTGGGACAGGCGCAGGAAGTCTCCACCCCGCCAGTGCTCACGTTCCCCTGGCCTCCTCGATGTCCGATCTCGCGGGGGTGTCCTGCTGTTGACGGGGCAGAGCCGCGACGCCGACCGGGGCAGCAGCGCCAGGAGCACGGATGAGGCGCCGTACGAGCGGGTTGACGGGCAGGGTCGCGGCAAAGGCGGTGACGAGGAGAACAGTGAACAGCCGGTCGCCGATGATGCCCAGGTCACGGCCCAGGGTCAGGATGAGGACCTCGCTGAGGCCCTTGGTGTTGAGCAGGACCGCCACCGTCGTGGCCTCGCCGCGCGGCACGCCGATCAGCCGGGCACCCAGCCTGGCGCCGGCGAACTTGCCGCCCCAGGTGACGGCCAGGAACACCACCACCGCGACCAGGCTCCCGAAGCCCAGCCCGCCGATGTCCACGGACAGCCCGGTGAGCGCGAAGAAGACCGGCACCAGCAGCGCCCCCGCGTGGCGCAGCGGCACCTCGACGGCGTGCCGCAGTTCCTCGGCGGCGTCGCGCGGCATGGCCAGCCCGAAGGCGAAGGCGCCGATCACGGCGTGCATGCCGAGCCACGAGGTGGTCCACGCGGACAGCAGGATCCCGCTGCCGAGGGTCAGCAGGACGAGCAGGGGATGCCCGTCGGCGCGGGTCGGCCGGCGCAGCAGGCGCCGCAGCAGCGGGCGGACCACGATGGCCATCGCCGCCGCGTAGCAGGCGAGTTCGGCGAACGCGAGGAGGACGTGGTCCGAGCCGCCGCTCCGGGCCGCGGAGGCGACGCAGGCGACGCCGCACCACGCGGTGATCTCGGTGAGCGCCCCGCAGGCCGTGGCCATGGCCCCGGTGCGGGTCGTCTGCAGCTGGTTCTCCCCCACGATGCGCGCGAGCACCGACAGCGCGCTGGCGGACAGCGCGATGCCCAGGAACACGGCCAGCAGCACGGGGGACGTCTCCGTACCGATGAGGTGGGGCCACCTGGCCGCGAGGACCGCCGCCAGGGCGACCGCGAGGGCGAAGGGCACGGCGACGGAGGCCGCGGTGACCGCCACCACGGTGCGGACCCGCCCGTTCAGCTGCTTCAGGTCGAGTTCCCAGCCGGCGGCGAACATGAAGAGCGCGATGCCCAGTTGGGCGATCACCGACAGATGCTCGCGGACCTGGGGCGGAAAGAGGACGTGCGGGAGGTCGCCCGGCAGCAGCCCGAGGACGCTCGGCCCCAGGATCACCCCGACCGCGATCTCGCCGACCACCACCGGTTGGCGCAGGCAGGTGCGCAGCGGCGACAGGACGAGTCCGATCAGCAGGATGGTCGCGATGTCGGCCAGCGCGGTCGAGGAGGAGCCTTCCATGGTCGTGCGCCTTCCTGGGAACGGGGGCGTGCGCGGCCCGGTGACGCGGCCCCTGCATTATCGGGAAGGACCCGTTCGTCGACGTAGCGTTCCCCGCGTGTCGCAGGCGCGCGGCTCCCCCACCGCGCCCCGACCCGGACCCTCACGCCCTGACCAGGCGGACCGGCGGACAGGGGCGCACGAAGGGCGCGCGGCGTGACGCTGTGCAAGCAAAAGATCGCTTTCCGATACTGATGATCGGAACGCGGAGGTACGGTGGCGCCCAGATACGCGTGTTGAGCACGTGGTGTACAGCAGGGGGCAGTGATGGCACGACGGAAGATCAAGCGGGGACCGACCGCGAGCTCCGCGATCGGGTGCGGCAAATCACCGAGGCGCTGGAAGGGTTCGGAGATGATGCAGAACGAGCTCGACGCGGCCAGCTGGCGCAAGAGCAGCTACAGCGGCACGAACGGCGGCGACTGCATCGAGGTGGCCCCCGGGTTCCCCGACCTCGTCCCCGTACGTGACTCCAAGGACCCCGACGGCCCGACCCTCGTCTTCCCTGCAGCCGCATGGCAAGCCTTTGTCGCGGCCGTTCACGAGGGCGAGTTCCCCGTATGAAGCTGCTCTGGCACAAGAGCAGCTACAGCGGGGGCAACGGCGGCAATTGCATCGAGGTGGCCCACGGGTACCCCGGCCTCGTGCCCGTGCGTGACTCCAAGGATCCCGATGGTCCGGTCCTTTCCTTCCCGGACCCGGCATGGCACGTCTTCGTCGCGGCCGTCCAGAACGGGGAGTTCCCGGCATGAAGTTGGCCTGGCGCAAGAGCAGCTACAGCGGTCCGGACGGTGGCGACTGCGTCGAGGTCGCCTCTGGCCTCCCCGGCCGCGTGCCCGTGCGTGACTCCAAAGACCCCGACGGCCCGACCCTCGCCTTCCCCGCCCCCGCATGGGGCGCCTTCGTCGCGGCTGTTCGCGAGGGCGAGTTCCCGGTTTAGTGCACCCGGCCGGGCCGGTTACTCGTGGGGGCGGGCCAGCAGGGCTGCCGAGTTCGGGTCGCCGACGAAGGTCGCGGCCACTCCCTTGACCACGGCCAGCGCGGCCGGCAGTGCCGCCACGGCCGCCGCCTTGAACGCGCCGATCGACGTCAGGTCGAATCCGTCGGCCAGCAGCAGGCCGAGGAATGCCACGGCGTAGGTGGCGACGGTGCGTTCGGCCAGATCGATGATGAACTTCCGCATGGTCGGGACTCCTTCGCGGTGAAGGTGCAGAGGTACACGGGGGGCGCTCGGAATTGCCGTCCCTGGTGTACACGTTCACGCTGTCGAGTTCCGACGACGGGCTCGGCGACCAGTCCGGTGCCCCGCACACGCGTGGTGTGCGGGGCGCCGGGTTCCAGAGACCGCCTGGCTGTCACCCGTCGTGCAGCGCCCACTTGCTGCTGTCGACCTGCACCGTGCCTGGCAGCGCGATGAGTTCGGGTTTGAACAGCGGTGGCGCGCCCATCGCGGGCTCCCAGGTGGCCAGCTTCTCGTCCTGGGGGACTTCGATCCGCCGGTCCGCGGTGAGGTCGGCGACCACCTTGAGGAGCAGTCGCACGCCGAGCGGTGCCAGGTGGTCGCGCCACAGGCTCTGCGCGGTCGAGCCCGGGGGCACGAACAGGTGCTCCTGGGCGGCGAGCGGGCCCGCGTCGGTGCGTTCGGTGAGGTGGTAGACGCTTCCGCCGGTCACCTTGTCGCCGTCGCGGATCGTCCACCGGATGGCGTCCCGGCCGCGGTGCAGCGGCAGCAGGCTGGGGTGGTAGCCGATGGTGGCGACGGCGGCCCGGGCGCGGGTCTGGCGGCCGAGGAAGGCGTGCGAGTGGGCGGCGACGATGATGTCGACCCCGTCCGGGATGTGTCGCGCGCGCAGTTCGGCCGAGTCCGTCCACGGGACGTCCTTGTGGTACGCCCAGGAGCGCAGGCGGTCCCAGCACATCGCGTCGCCCTCGTCGGACTTCCCCTTGCGCAGCCGGGGGGCGGCCGCGCCGACGATCTTGTGCCCGTCGTCCAGTAGGGCTTCCGCGACCGCGACCGCGAATCCCCCTTGTCCTGACATGTAGATGTTCATCCGGATCAGTCGACCTCTTTCAGTCCGCGGTGGTCGGGCTGGAACCGCACCGGCATCGTGGAGAACCCGGTCAGGAAGTTGGACCGGATCCGTAGCGCCTCCTCGGTCTGCTCGAATCCGGTGGTGAAGTCCCGCAGGGCCGTGAGCAGTTCGGCGATCTCCACCTTGGCCAGGTACGAGCCGACGCAGAAGTGCGGGCCGTAGCCGAAGGCCAGGTGCTTGTTGGGGGTGCGGCCGAGGTCGAACGCCCCGGGCCGGGCGAAGACCCGTTCGTCGCGGTTGCCGGAGGCGTGCCAGAGCGTGACGATGTCGCCCGGGCGCAGCCGGACGCCGTGCAGTTCGGTCTCCCGTACGGCGCTGCGCCCGAAGTGCATCGTGGGCGAGGCCCAGCGCAGCACCTCGTCCACGGCGGTCTCGACCGCGACCTCGCCGTGTTTGAACCGCCGCCACTGTTCGGGTTGGGCGGCGAGGGTGTGGACGCAGTCGATCATCGTCAGCCGGCTGGTCTCGTCGCCGCCGATGATCAGGCTGTAGCAGTTGAGCACGACGTCCTCGTCGGACAGCGGCACGCCGTCGATGGAGCTGCCGATCAGCATGCTGATCACGTCGTCGCCCGGGGACTCGCGCCGTTCCTCGACGACGTCCATGAAGTACATCAGGATCTCGTTGCGGGCCATCTCGGAGTCGACCTCGTCGACGTCCTCGTCCTCGGCCGACAGCGCGGTCTTGGTCAGGCTGAGCAGGTAGTCCCGGTCCTGCTCGGGCACGCCGAGCAGGTTCGAGATCGTGGTCATCGGGATCCGGCTGGCGATCTCCTCGGCGAACTCGCAGCCGCCGGATTCGACGGCCTCGCGGATCCACTGCCGGGTGTTGACGCGGACGGTCTGCGCGACCTCGTCGAGCACCCTCGGCGAGAGCACCCGCTGGAGGATCTTGCGCAGTTCGTGGTGCCGGGGCCCGTCGGTGACGGCCAGCATCCGGCCGGCCCCGGCGTCGCCGCCTTCCAGGAGCGTGACGAGGACGTTGCCGCGCTCGGAGGTGAAGTTCGCGTTGTCCCGGTAGGTGGCCATGATGTCGTCGTGGCGGGAGAGCACCCAGAATCCCCGGCGGCCGTCGACGGGCGGGTTCCAGTGCATGGGGGCGGTGTCCCGCAGGGTGCGCCAGAACCCGTCGAGGTCGTGGTCCGCGAAGGTGGCCGGGTCGCCCAGGTCCACGGTGTCCGGTGCCGTCGTGCTCATGGTCACCAGTCCGTGCGCCAGAACCGGCGCGGCTGGAACGGGTAGGTGGGCAGCGGCACCCGGTGGCTGGCCTGCCCCCGGTGCAGGGCGTCGAAGTCCACCTGCTGGCCGGTCACCCAGGCGGCGGCCAGTTCGGACAGCGCCCGCTCGTCCTGGCCGGAGGGCACGATCCCGTTGTCGGTGCGGGAGAAGGAGCCCGGGTCGGTCTGCGGGGCGGCGGCGGTCGTGGTGGCGGGGCCGCGGGCGGCGTCGTCGGACAGCGCCGCGATCAGTTCCGCGCGGCTGCGGACCACGGCCGCCCACCGGCGGGCCATCACCTTGCGGCCGAGGTTGAGGCTGAAGCAGACGTCGTCCAGGCGCAGGTCGGAGTCGGCCTCCAGCCGCTCCTTGAGCCGCGTACGCTGCCGGGCCAGCGCGTCGTCGTCCAGGGCGGACAGGGTGGCCAGCCGCGGCCGGCCCTCGTCCTCGGGGGCGCGCCCGGCGGCCGTCGGCGCCTCCTCCAGCAGCAGGTGCGCGTTGTAGCCGCCGCCACCGATCGAGGTGATGCCGGCGCGGCGGATGCCGGCCTGCGGCTCCCAGGGCGCCCCTTCGATCTGCGGCACGAAGGGGGTGCTGGGGAAGTCGAGGTCCTGGTTGACCTCGGTGAGGTTGATCGTCGCCGGGAGCGTCTTGTGGTGCAGGGCCAGCGCGGCCTTGATCGCGCCGAAGCCGCCCGAGACCACGCCGCCGTGGCCGACGTTGCCCTTGACCCCGCCGATCGAGGTGGTCGCGGTCTGCTTCCCGAACGCCATGGTCGCCGCGTGCACTTCGAGTTCGTCGGTCATCGGCAGGCCGAGACCGTTGGCCTCGTACATGGACACCGTGTCCGGGGTGACGCCGCCGACCTCCATGGCGTTGGCGATGCAGGCGCTCAGCCGCTCGGGCTGGGCCAGGCCGTACGCCATCGCGCTGACGCCGTTGTTGTTGACGGCCGAGCCCTTGACGACGGCGTAGATGTGGTCGCGGTCGGCGACGGCGTGGCCCAGCGGCTTCAGCAGCACGGTGACGACGCCGCTGGACAGCGCGGTGCCGGTGCCGTTGGCGTCGAACGGGCGGCAGTGGCCGTCCTTCGACAGGATGCGGTTCTCCTCCCACAGGTGGCCGCGCGGGTGCGGCAGGCGGACCATCGCGCCGCCGGCGATCGCCAGGTCGGTCTGGCCGAGCAGCAGCGACTGACAGGCCAGGTGGACCGCGTAGTGGAAGCCCGCGCAGACGGCGGCGACGGTGACGGCCTCGCCGATGAGCCCCATGTAGTACAGGGCGTTGGAGGTCATGGTGTCCGGCGACCACGCCAGGCTGGCCTCGATCGCCTCGGGGCCGACCGACACCCGGTCCGGCGGGGAGCTGTAGAGCGCGGCGGTCTGCGGGTTGTTGGCGCCGTACATGCCGATCTCGGCCTGGAGCCGGTCCGGGTCGTAGCCGCCGTCCTCCAGCGTCTCCCAGGCGCTCTCCAGGAACAGCCGGTTCTCCGGGGTCATCGCGGCCGCCATCCGGTCGCTGATGCCGAACACCGACGGGTCGAACTTGTCGTACGTGTCGAGCACGCCGCAGGCCCGCACGTAGAACGGGCTGTGGATCAGGGTCTCGTCGACGTGGATGTCGTCCTTGGCCAGGAACGACACGGACTCCCGGCCGTGGACGAGATTGTCCCAGAACTGTTCCTTGGTGCGGGCTCCGGGCGCCCGCAGGGACATGCCGATGACGGCCACGTCGCCCGGGTCGTAGTCCTGCTCGGGGTTGTCGGTCATGGGGAGGCTCCTGCTTCGTTTCGAGTGAGGGTGGCTCAGCAGACTCAGCGGCTCGTGGTTCAGCGGCCGGTGGCGCCGCCGCGGCCGCGCAGCGCGGCCCGGCGGGTGTTGGCGCGCGCACGGGCGGACTGGACCGCCTCGGGGGTGGCGCCGCTCTCGTCGTCGAGCCAGCGGGCGAGGGAGGAGATGTCGCGGAAGCTGAAGAGGTCGGGCACCCGGACGCGGCGGTCGAAGCGCCGGGTCATCAGCCGGGCGAGGCGGATGAGCAGCAGGGAGTCCCCGCCGAGGTCGTAGAAGGCGGACTGCACGTCGATGCTCGACGGTTCGAGGTCGAGCAGCTGGCCCCAGATCTCCGACAGGGCGACCTCGGTCGGTGTGCCGGCGGCCGTCAGGGGCCCGCCGGTGTCGGCGGCCGGCGGCTCGGGCAGCGCGTTGCGGTCGAGCTTGCCGCCCGGCCCCAGCGGCAGGGCGGCGAGGACCACGAGCGTCGCGGGCACCATGTAGTCGGGCAGTTCGACGGCGAGCCTGCCGGTGACGGCGCTCTGGAGCGCGGTGTCCAGCCGGGGGCCGCCTTCCGGCGCGTCGTCGGCGGCGGGCACGACGTAGCCGACGAGCCGGTTGCCCCGGACGACGGCGGCGGCCTCCCGGACTTCGGGGCAGCCGGTGAGCCGGGCCTCGACCTCCTCCAGTTCGATGCGGTAGCCGCGCAGCTTGACCTGGTGGTCGGTGCGGCCGAGGAAGCGGAGTTCGCCGTCGTCGGTGAACTTGACGACGTCCCCGGTGCGGTACATGCGTTCGCCGTTGCGGAACGGGTCCGGCACGAAGCGTTCGGCCGTGGTGCGCGGCCGGTTGACGTAGCCGTGCGCGAGGCCGGCGCCGCCGAGGTAGAGCTCGCCGGGCTCGCCGGCCGGGAGCGGCTTCAGCTGCTCGTCGAGCACGTAGACCCGGTCGCTGGTCGTCGGCGGGCCGATCGTCGGTTCGTCGGTCCCGTCCTCGGGCACCGGCCCGAACGAGCAGAAGACCGTCCCTTCGGTGGGGCCGTAGGCGTTGAACACCCGGTCGGCGCTGGTCTCCCGGTAGGTGCGGTCCACCAGCTTGCGGCGCAGGGCCTCGCCGCCGAACACGACGGTGCGCACGTTCGGGGGCAGGGCTCCGGCGTCGAGCAGGCTGTTCATGACCGAGGGGACGACGTTCAGGTGGGTGATCCTGTCGGCGTACCGGCTCTCCGGCAGGTGCACGGCGCTCTCGACGAGCACGACGGCGCCGCCGCGGCACAGCGCGTTGAAGATCTCCATCACGGACAGGTCGAAGCAGACCGAGCTCGCCGCCGAGACTCCGCTCAGGTCGCAGCCGTCGAGCACCCGGTCCATCTCGGCGAGCATCGCCACGCAGCCGCTGTGCCGGACGGCCACGCCCTTGGGCCTGCCGGTGGAGCCCGAGGTGTAGATGACGTACGCGGTGTCGCCGGGCACGACCGGCACGGGCTTCGCGCCGGGCTCGGTCGTCACGCTCTCCCCGAGCACGACCACGGTCGGTCCGGGCGGGCAACTGGCCCGGGACGCGGGGGTGGTGAGCAGCAGGCGGGTCCCGCTGTCCTGGACCATGAAGGTCAGCCGGTCGGCGGGGTAGTTCGGGTCCAGCGGCAGGTAGCAGGATCCGGCGCGCAGGGCCGCCAGGATGCCGACGAGCAGGTCGGGGGTGCGCTCGACGCAGATGCCGACCGGGACGCCGGGGCCCGCGCCGTCGGCGACCAGCCGTTCGGCCAACGCCCGGGAGCGCTCGTTCAGTTCGCCGTAGGTCAGGACGCCGGCGTCGGAGTAGACGGCGGTCGCGTCGGGGTTCTTGAGCGCCTGCTCGACGAACGCGGAGTGCAGGGTCTCGGTCACTGGTCCGTCTCCTCGGGGAGGCCGGTCGGCGTCAAGTCGCCGAGGGCCCGGTCGGGTTGGGCGATCGCGTCGAAGAGCACGGTGCGGTACAGCGCGAGCAGTGCCGTCACGGTCTGCCTTTCCAGGTAGCTCGGTTTGAACTGGACGTGGCCGGCCACCTCGCCGTCGATGTCGGCCATCGAGATTTCGAGGTCGAACTTGGCGAGGTGCCTGCGCACCTGAAGCGGTTCGAGCGGCAGCGCGCCGTCGGGTGTGATGGTGTCGCCGATGCCGTGGAAGAGCTTGACGGACCGGGGGAACGCGTCCGAGGACAGCCAGTTGACGACCACGTCGAACCACGGGGAGCGGCCCTCGGCCCTCGGCGGCCGCAGCTGGGAGGCCAGCAGGTCGAGGGGGTAGTTCATGTGCTCCAGGAGGCCGAGCGAGAAGGCGTGGACCTCGCGCAGCAGTTCGCGGAAGCTGCGGTCACCGGCGGGGTTCGCCCGCACCAGCACGGTGTTGAGGTAGTAGCCGATGGCGGATTCCCAGCCGGGTTCGGCGCGTTGGGCGATGGCGGTGGCCAGCACGGCGTCCTCGGTGCCGACCGCGCGGTTGAGCGTGGCGAAGAACCCGGCCAGTACGACGGTGCTGATCGACACGCCTTCGCGCACCGCGAACTCCCGTAGCAGGCGGGTCTGTTCGGCGTTCCAGCGGAAGGCGAGGTCGCGGCCCTCGTAGGTGACGCCCGGCGGCCGCTCCTTGGTGGAGAGGTCGAGGTGGGCGGGCGGGTCGGCCAGCTTCTGCGACCACCAGTCCAGGGCCGCGCCGGCCGCCGGGCCGGCCAGCCACTGCCGCTCCCATTCGACGAACTCCGTGTACGGGGCGACCGGCGCGCTGTCGGCGGGGTCGGCGCCCTCGTAGTACTCCTGGAGTTCGCGGATCATGACGTCGGCCGACGCCGCGTCCGACGCGATGTGGTGGACGAGCACCAGCAGGTAGTGGTCCGCCGGTCCGCGCGTCATGAGGACGATCCGCACCAGCGGCCCGTTGTCCAGGTCGAGCGGCTCGTGCCCGTAGCGGGCCAGTTCCTCGCGGGCCTGTTCGTCGTCCAGGTCGGTGCCGTCCGCCACGACGAACTCGTACACCGGTTCGTCCAGGATGACCTGGTAGGGGCTGCCGCCCGCCTCCACGAAGAGGGTGCGCAGGGCGGGGTGGCGCTCCATCACGGCCTGGACGGCGCGCTCCAGGGCCTTCTCGTCGACGGCGGTCCGGATCCGGGCGGTCACCATGAAGTTGTAGGGCACGGCGTCCGGCGCGACCATCTGCATGAACCACAGCGAGGCCTGGCCGTGCGAGGCCGGTGCCAGGGCGAGGCCGAGGCCGTCGGCGCGCAGCTGGTCCAGGGCCGGGGCGTCGGTGGCCTCCAGCAGTCCGCGCGCGTCCAGTTCGTCGACCAGCTCCTCGGCGTCCAGTTCGGACAGCTCGTCGAGGTACGTCCGGTCCGGCTCGGCCTCGGGGGTCGGGGCGGGGGCGGGCGCGGCTGCTGGTACGGGCGCGGCCGTCGCGGGCGCGGCCGGTCCGGCGGTGAGCCCGACGAAGTGGCCGACGACCTCGGAGATGGGCCGGCCGTCCAGGAACACCACCGGCGACACCCGGTGCCCGAACAGCGACTGCAGCCTGTTGACGAGGCGGATCGCCAGCATCGAGTCGAGGCCGAAGTCGAGCATGCTGGCGTTCACGTCGAACCTGCTCACCGGCACGCCGAGCGCGTCGGCGAGCTCGGCGAGGACGACCTCCGCCACCGGCCGGATCTCCGCCGGCTGCTCCTCCTCCACCACACGGGCCACGGGCGCGGCCACGGTTTCGGCGGCCGGGGCCGTCGCGCGGGCGGGGCGGGGCTCGGTGTCGATCCAGTAGCGGTCCTTCTGCCACTGGACGAGCGGCGTCTCCACGACCTCGACGTCGTCGGCGAACAGCGGGTCGAAGGTCAGCGGCAGGCCCCTGACGTACAGCGACGCGGCGGCGCCCAGCAGGCAGCGGACGTCGCTCTCGTCGCGCCGCAGGGAGTTGATCGCGTGCACCTGGGCGCCACGGGTCAGCGCGATCTCCTCGACCGCGCCGCGCAGCGTCTCGTGCGGGCCGATCTCGATGAAGGTGCCGACGCCCTGGTCGACCAGCGCGCCGATCGTCTCGGCGAACCGGACCTGGTTGCGCAGGTTGTGCACCCAGTAGTCGACGTCGGCGACCGGGTTGACCGTGTCGGCCAGTGCCGTGGAGTGGAAGTCGATGCCGGGTGTCAGCGGGGTGATGCCGTCGATGCCCGCGCGCAGCGGCTGGAGCAGCGGGTCCATGCCGGGGCTGTGCACCGGCCGTTCGACCCGGATCCGCCGGGTCGAGATGCCGTCCCGCTTGAGGTCGGCCTCCAGGGCGTCGACGGCTTCGGGCGAGCCCGAGACCGCCGCGCTGGTGGGGCTGTTGACGACGGCGACGGCCGCGTGCGCGGCGTAGGGGGCGAGCCGCGGCAGCAGCTCCGCCTCCGGCAGGTCGACGGAGATCATGGCGCCCGCGGCGGCCTTGCGTTCCAGCAGGTGCGACCGGGCGACCACCACGCGGGCGGCGTCCTCCAGCGACAGCGCGCCGGCCACGCAGGCGGCCGCGACCTCGCCCAGGCTGTGCCCGACGACGGCGGTCGGCTGGATGCCGAGTCCGAGCCAGGCCTTCGCCAGCGAGACCTGGAGGGCGAACAGCACGGGCTGCTGGAAGTCCATCTCCTCGTACCTGGCCTCGTCGGCCGGGGCGGCGAGCTGGTCGAGCACCGAGCAGCCGCCGGCCGCGCGCACGGCGGCGTCGCAGGCGGTCATCCAGGTGCGGAAGCCGGCGTGCGAGCGCAGGAGTTCGCGGCCCATGCCGACCCACTGGGTGCCGCCGCCGGAGAACACCAGCGCGACCCGCCGGTCGACGTTGCCGGAGACCGTGCCCGTGACGACGTCGGGGTGCGGCTGGCCGGCGGCGACCCGGGCGAGGCCGTCCAGGACGTCCTGCCGGTTGCGGGCGAACAGGGCGATCCGGTGGTTGTGGTGGGTGCGCCTGGCGGCGAGCGTGTAGGCGAGGTCGGAGACCCGCAGGCCCGCGTCGCGTTCGACGTGGTTGGACAGCTCGCGGCAGGTGTCGGTCAGCGCGCCGGCCGTCCGGGCGGTGACGGGGACGAGGTGCACCTGCTCGTCGGCGGCGGCGTCGCTGCGGCCGGGCGTGACGTGCCGCCCGCGGTCGCCCGCGAGGAACGGGTGGGCCGTGACGGGGAGGCCTGCGGTGTACAGGGCGCCGAGCGAGCCGAGCAGGGTCGAGGCCTCGTCGGCGCCGCGGCGCAGCGAGGGCAGGGTGGTCGCCGTCAGGATCTCCGACACCGACTTGAGCAGGACGGGGTGCGGGCTGATCTCGATCACCGCGTCGACGTCGTGGTCGCGCAGGTTCGTCAGGGCGTCGACCACCCGGATCTCCCGGCGCAGGTTGTCCGCCCAGTAGTCCGGCCCGAGCTCGGCGCCGTCGACGCGTTCGCCGGTGACCGTCGAGATCATCGGGATGCGGGTGGTCCGGGGCCTGATGCCGTCGAGTTCGACCTTCAGCGGGGCGAGGACGTGGTCGACCAGCGGGGAGTGCGGGGCGTGGCCCATCCGGACCCGGTGGTTGGTGACGCCCGCCGCGGTCAGCCGCTGGACGAGGTCGTCGATCTCCTGCGGTGTGCCGGTGACCAGGGTGGAGTTCAGGCCGTTGTGGCCGGAGACGGTGAGCCGGCCGGTCAGGTACGGCTCGACCTCGTCGGCGGCGGTCATCACCACGATGCCCTCGCCGCGCCCCACCGCGAGTTGCTGGAGGAGCCGGCCGTGGTGGGCGGCCAGGCGGGAGGCGTCGTCGAAGTCGAGCGCGCCGGCGATGTGGGAGGCGGCGAACTCGCCGACGCTCTGCCCCACGACGACGTCCGGCTCCACCCCCAGCGAGCGCCAGGCCTCGGCCAGCGCGACCTGGAGGGAGAACAGCAGCGGCTGGAAGACGTCCATGTCGTCGATGCGGCCGTCCGGGGACATCAGCTGCTCGACGAGCGAGAAGCCCAGCAGCTCCCGCATCCGCCGGTCGGACTTCATCATGGACCGGCGGAACACGGGCATTCCGGCGAGCAGTTGCCGGCCCATGCCCACCCACTGCGAGCCGTTGCCCGAGAACAGGAAGGCCACCCGCGGCCTGCGTCCGGTCCGCTCCCCGACGCTCAGCCCGGCGGCCTTCGCCCCGCTGCCGAAGGCGTCCAGCTGGGAGCGGAGTTCGGGCATGTCGCGGGCGGTGGCCGCGAGCCGGAACGGGCCGTCGCCGGGCGTCCGGCGGCAGAGCTCGCGCAGGTCGCTCTCGTCGCGCAGCGCCCGGGCCCGCTCGGCCAGCGCCTCCCGGGAGTCCGCGGCCAGCAGGAGCAGCGAGCTCTCGGGGCGCGGCAGTTCCTCGACGGCGACGTGGCAGATCGCGCCGCCGAACCCGAACGAGCTGACGCCGCCCCGGCGGGCGTCGGAGCGTCGCGGCCACGGCGTCAGCCGGTCCTGGACGGTGAGGTTGTACTCGTCGAACATGATCTGCGGGTTCGGCGCGCTGTAGTGCAGGCTCGGCGGCAGCACGCCGTTGCGCATCGACATCGCGAGCTTGACCAGGCCGACGATGCCGGCGGCCGCCTCCAGGTGCCCGACGTTGGACTTGACGGACCCGAGCCGCAGCGGCTCCGTACGGCCGCCGCCCAGCACCGCGCCGATGGCGTTGGCCTCGATCGGGTCGCCGAGGGGCGTCGCGGAGCCGTGGCACTCGATGTAGTCCACGAGGTGCGGTGCGATGCCCGCCCGCTGGTACGCGGTGCGGAGCATCTTCTCCTGCGCCTGGGGGTTCGGCGCCGTCATGCCGTTGCTCAGACCGTCGTTGTTGGAGGAGCTGCCCTTGATCAGGCAGTACACCGGCAGGTCGCGCTCCAGCGCCACGCTCAGCGGGGCGAGCACGACGACGCCGGCGCCCTCGCCGCGGACGTAGCCGTTGGCGCGGGCGTCGAAGGACTTGCAGCGGCCGTCCGGGGCGAGCGCGCCCATCGCGTCCATGGCGGTGTAGTAGTCGGAGACGAAGCTCAGGTTCACGCCGCCGGCCAGCACCAGGTCGCTCTCGCCCAGCCAGATCGACTGGCACCCCACGTGCACCGAGACCAGCGATCCGGCGCAGGCGGCGTCGATGGCCATGCTCGGGCCCTGGAGGCCGAGGACGTAGGAGACCCGGTTGGCGATGATGCCGTCGTGCATGCCCGTCGCGGTGTGCGGGGTGATCTGGCTGTCGGGGCCGCGGTAGTGCGCCAGGGCGGCGTAGTCGCCCCAACAGGAGGCCATGAACACGCCGGTGTCGCTGTCGACCAGGCTGTGGGGGGCGATGCCCGCGTCCTCCAGCGCCTCCCAGGACAGCTCCAGGATCAGGCGCTGCTGCGGGTCCATCTGGACGGCTTCGCGGGGCGAGATGCCGAAGAACAGCGGATCGAACCGGTCGATGCCGTCGATGAAGCCGCCCCAGCGCACCCTGTCGTTCAGCAGCTCGCGTCGCGCGGCCGGTACCGGCCCGACGGCGTCGCCGCCCTCGACCAGCAGTTGCCAGAACGACGACGGGTCCGGCCCGCCGGGGAACCGGCAGCCGATGCCCACGATCGCGACGGGCTCGTGCGAAGGCAGGCGGCGGCGCTCGGTGGCCGGGGCGGGCTCCGCGGCACGCGGACCGTCGACGAGCGCACGCGCCAGCCCGTCGACGGTCGGGTACTGCCACATCCAGGTGGCCGGGACCTGCCAGCCGAGGAACTCGGACAGCGAGGCCGCGAGGGTCACCGATCTCAGCGAGTCCAGTCCGTACCGGTGCAGCGGCGCCGAGCGGTCCACCGTGCTCGCGGACACGTCCAGCAGCTCGACAACACGGGAAAGCAGGAAATCCGTTACGGCGGAAATGTCTCGCGCTGCGCGCTCTCGGGGCACGGCGACTCCCTCAACAGGGCGGATGGAATGGACGGGTGGAGCTTCACGGCCGACCGGTCAGGGGGGGGCGGTCCGCACCCGGGCAGCCGGATACGGGGGGCGGCTCATGACGCGGAGGGTCCCCTTCGCCGCATCAAGTTCCTGGGTGGGGCCGACGGTTGGCATGCGGATGAGATCGGCGTTTCCGATCCCCACGTTCACGGCGGGCGAGAACTCCCGTTCGTGTACCGCTGTTTCAGCTGGCGGCGCAGCTCGTTCTCACCGCGGGAGAAATCACGGGCGTCTCTGGGTCACATCGGTCCGCGAGTGCATCGACGACAGGATCGCGTACGCGGAATCTTCACCTGCACGGCTACTGTCGATGGGCTCCAAGGTCCATTTGGTCAAGCGCGACGAGTATGCTGATTGAGGCAAAATGGATCGTCAGTGCTAATCCGACCGGCGGACAGCAGAGTGCCAGTTTGTTAATGGTGAGACAAGCGCCATTCGAGGGCTGGTTGAGGCAGTGGCGAGATTTGATCTCCAAGTGTCCGGTTCGAGTGGGAGCCGTCGGCGGTCCGAAATGGCACCTCGACTCGGCGGCGCCCCCGCATCACCGCGCCCCGGCCGGGATAGGCGCACGACCCCGCGAAAGGCGCGCCCCACCGGCACGCGACGGGGGTAGACAGCGGCTGAGCGACCCATGCAAGCTGACCCCCATGGCAGTTGAGAACCTTGATGCGGCGTCAGCCCGTGCCGACCGTTCCTTAGCCGGGCTCACCGGCCGCGACGTCGACGGCAGGCCCGCATGACGGACGCCACCGGCACCACCGGTACCACCGGTACCACCGACACCGCGGTCAAGCCGGCGCTCCGGCCGGGGCTGGCACTCGGCGTACTGGCCGGGGCGCTCGCCCTGGACGTGAGCGGCCTCGGAGTCCTCAACGCCGCCCTGCCGTCGGTCGGAGCGCGCTTCGACCTGGACGAGACCACGCTCCAGTGGGTCATGACCGCCTACGCCGTCACGTTCGCCGGCTTCCTGCTGGTGGGCGGCCGACTGGCCGACGTCCTGGGCCGACGACGGGTGTTCGAGGTCGGGGTCGCCCTGTTCACCGTGTCCGCGCTGGTCGGGGCGCTGGCTCCGGACACCGCGGTGCTGCTGGGTGCGCGCGCCGTCCAGGGCATCGGCGCCGCCCTGTCGGGCCCGGCCGCGCTGGCCCTGCTCACCGAGACGTTTCCGGCCGGTCCGGCCCGCAACCGGGCCTTCAGCGTGTATGCGGCGGTCGGCGCCGCGAGCTTCAGCGGCGGGGTGATGCTGGGCGGCGTACTGACCCAGTTCCTCGGCTGGCGTTCGGTGCTGTGGTTCTCGGTGCTGCTCGGGCTCGCCGTACTGGCCGCGACCCGCGCCGGACTGCCCGGCGGCGCCGGGCACAGCGGCCGGCTGGACCTGCCCGGCGCGATCACGGGCACGCTCGGCCTCACCCTGCTCATCGTCGGCGTGAGCAGTGACGGGGCGACGGCATGGATCGTCCTCGGCGCCGCGGTGGCCTCCCTGGTGCTGTTCGTCGTGCGCGAGCACCGCACCGCCGACCCGGTGCTTCCGCTCGGCCTCTTCCGGATCAGGTCCGTCCGGGCCGCGAGCCTGGCGGCGTTCCTCCAGTACATGGGATCGGTCGGGCTGCTGTTCTTCGCGCCGCTGTACCTCCAGGGGATGCTGGACTACTCCCCGTTCGAGTCCGGTCTCGCGCTGGTGCCGATGTCCCTGGCCGTGTTCCTCACCGCCAACTTCGCCACCGGACGCCTGCTGGCCCGGTTCACCCCGCGCACGCTGATGGCGGTCGGCCTCGTGCTGATCGGCGGGGGCGCCGCATTGTGGCTGGGCACACCGCACGACGGCGGCTACGTGCCGTACGTGCTGCCCGGCCTGGTGCTCAGCGGCATCGGCCAGGGCCTGAACTTCCCCTCGATGACGTCCGCCGGGCTCACCGGAGTCCCGGCGCGGCAGCACGCCGTCGCCGGGGCGGTGAACGTCGTGGCGCAGCAGATCGGCGCGAGTGCGGGCGTCGCGGTGATGGTGCTGGTCGCCGCGACCAGCACGGACCAGCTCACCGGCTACCACCTCGCCTACCTCACCGCCGCCGGCGCGTGCGTCCTGGGCGCGGCGGTCATCGCCGTGCGACGGAAGGCCTGAGGGCCCCGGCCGACCGGCGGCCGGCCCGCGCCCGGCCGGGCGCTGCCGTGTCGGCCCAGTGCGCGGTCGAGGTTGAAGGCGGCGCGCCGTCCGCGGCGAAGAACCGCGTGATCAGCACGTTCGTACCGACCAGCGCGGCCGTACGAAGCTCGCCGATCAGGCCGCGCTCGGAGATCGGCGCACAACAGCTGCCGCCTGCCTGCTCGAACCCCATCGTGGCCGGAGGCGATGAGGGCGCGGAGCGCGCCGGACATCCCGCGCTGGGCCGCCCCCGGCGGCGACGGCAGCTGGCTGTGCGGACGGGGCAAGGCGATCGAGGCGTCGGCGACCCTCCCGGCCTCCTGGACTGGAGGGGACGGCAGGCCCGGCCCTCGCCCCCTGCACGCCCACACCCACACCCGTATCCCTGAGCCGCGTCCGAGCCGGGCACCGGCGCCGCCACCGAGGAGTGGGAAGCCTTCCTGCTGATCTGCTGATCTGCATCACTCCCTCGACTGTCGTCACGTCACCCGACGGCATCAGGCCGCCCGCGACCATCACCGGTGCGCGACCAGAGCAGCAGGGCCGATCGCACCGGGGCCGCCGAACCGAGAGCGGCCGAGGAGGCGGACGGCAGGCCCGAGAAGCACGGGGCGGCCTGCCGGAGCGGGCGGTTGCCCACGCCAACATCCCGGCTCACCTCGCTAGTTCAGTCGACGATGAGCCGGGGAGCGGCGGTCCCGCGCGGACGGGCCGCCAGGTTGCCGCGAGCCGCAACGGAGATTGTGATCATTCACAGTCCCTTCCCCCTCTTCACACCCACCAATCACACGAGATGCGCACGGCCGGGCCGGCATCGCGCTTCGTTCACGGAGAGCGAGATCATCCCGTGATCTCACCGTTTCCGACGCGGCGAAAAAGCGCCCTTGGGCTGCCCGCGAGGGTCGGTTAGGTTCTCCTTACATCAGGTCACGGCAACAGTCCCGGTGCCGCCGCGGCTTCGGACTCCAGCACCCCGTTGCCTCTGCGGCAAGCGGGGTTGTGACCTGGACCATAAAGCCCGCGAAAACCAGCCGCTGACCGACGATCGGAAGAAGATGAATGGTTGGCGTTCCCAGTTGATGGCTGACCCCGGACCTGCACTGTGGCCGCTGCCGTGACGGTCGGCGCCGCCGCCCACGAGGGCGGCGGTCGCCCGAAGGTGCAGGTGACGCCGGTGCGCGCAAGCCTCCGTCGGCATCGAGGCCGGACCTCACACCGACGGTCGAGGCCTCGCGGACCACCGGGCCGGGACGGCCGAATGGCACCAGCGGACTCGGCACCGCGCAGCCCCCGATATCACTCCCCCCACACGCCCGTTGCCGTCGAATCCCGTCGGGCGCGCCGCTCTCCGCGGCGGGCCGAAAACGGCTGCCACGGCCGGGAATTCGCGCCTTCTACCAACGAGGTCTATCGTGACAATGATAAAGAATCGCACGTCGGTCCTCGTCCTCGAAGGAAATTCGCTGCTGCGCCAAGGACTGCACGCCTTCCTCTCCGCCGAGCCCGACCTGGTCGTACGCGCGACGGTGGGCACCGTGGACGAGGCGCTGGAGGTGCTGTCCGAACACCACGTCGACGTGGTGCTGTTCGGGGTGGGCGACTCGCACGCGGCCACCGAACAGGCCCTGGGCCGGCTGCTCCCCCGCGGCGCCCGCTGCCGGGTGGTCGTGCTGAGCAAGCGCGAGCGGCCGGGCGAGGTGGAGATGTACCTCAGCTTCGGAGTGAGTGCCTACCTGCGCGAGGACGTCACCAGCGACTGCCTGGTGTCCGTGGTCCGGGGGCTGGCCGTCAACCGGGAGCGGGTGTACATCATGGCCTCCCGCTCCGGCATCGACTGGATGACCGGGCCACGCGGATCCCAACTCTCCTCACGGGAACGGGAGATCATGGGACTCGTGGCGAACGGCCTGAGCAACTCCGCCATCGCCGGCCACCTCAGCATCGCCCCCGGCACCGTCAAACGCCACCTCAGGAACGTCTTCGTGAAACTCAACGCGGTCTCCCGGATCGATGCCGTCAACAAGGCCAGGGCCGCCTCCCTGCTGGTGCCACTAGGCTGAGCCGGCCGGCTGCTGGCCGAGTTCCATCACCTGCCCGGCACTCGGCCGACGCGGCTCCCGCAGCCGCGAGATTCCACTGAGCAGATCGTCGTGCAGCTCCCGCAACGGCTGCGACGGGTAGATGCCCAGGTCCTCGTCGAGCTTGCGGTAGAGCGACCGGTAGACGTGCAGGGCCTCACTGCGTCTGCCGGCACAGTCGAGCGCGAGCATGAGCTGCTCGTGAAACCACTCGTTGAGCGGGTGGTGGAGCGTCAACGCCCGTAGCTCCGGTATGAGTTCCCGGTGCCGGCCGATCTGCTGATCGGGCCGGATGCGGTTCTCCAGCGCGCGCAGGCGCATCTCCTCCAGGACGGCCACGTGGCCGGCGAGCGCCCTGCCGACGGGGATGTCCGCCAGCGCGCCGCCACGCCACAGGCTCAGCGCCTGGCCCAACCGGTCCGACGCCGCCTCTGGGTGGCCGTCGGCCAGCAGGCGGGCGCCCTCGTTGTAGAGCCGCTCGAAGTCCTGGGAGTCGAGCTCCTCCTCGCCCAGGAGCAACAGGTAGCCCGGCGCCTTGGTGAGGATGAAGTCGCGGCCCTCCACCCGACCGAGTTTGCGGAGTTGGTAGATGTAGGTCTGCGCGGTGGTCACCACCGTGCGCGGAGGATTGTCGCCCCATATTTCCTCGATCATGACGCCGAGGTCGACGATCCGATTGGCGTGCATCACCAGGATGGCCAGCGTCCACCGGACCTTCAGCGCGCTGGGTGTGCACGGGGTTCCCGCATCGAGGACTTCCATCGGGCCGAGAACATTGAACCTCATGACGCCTCCGATTTCGCCGAGATAATCACTCGACTCCTGTATATCCACGCTTCGATCAACGACTCAAGGGGACTGCGCGCAAGGTGGCACTACTGCTATTCCCAGGCGCTCGGCACGGTTGTTCCAAAAGGAATACTCCCCCGCCGATCGACGGGGGTCGATCGGCGGTCGGATCGTCAAGTGCTGTTAGACTGCGACAGGTTGGACTACTGTCACGACACGAGGAGAATGACGTGCCCCGAAAGATCCGTGTTGCTCCGGTTGTGCAAGCGAAGACCGAAGAACTAGGGGAAGCACGTCATGTCAAGCGTGAACATCGGAATCCTGGCCCATGTCGACGCCGGTAAGACCAGCCTGACCGAGCGGCTGCTCTACACCGCCGGCGTCATCGACCGGATCGGCAGCGTCGATCGCGGCGACACTCAGACCGACTCCCACGACATGGAGCGGCAGCGCGGCATCACCATCCGGTCGGCGGTGGTGTCCTTCACCGTCGGCGATGTGAAGGTCAACCTCATCGACACCCCCGGCCACCCGGACTTCATCTCCGAGGTGGAGCGGGCCCTCGGCGTGCTCGACGGCGTGGTGCTCGTCATCTCCGCGGTGGAGGGCGTCCAGGCCCAGACCCGCCTGCTGATGCGCACGCTGGTCAAGATGCGCATGCCGGTGATCCTCTTCGTCAACAAGATCGACCGCATGGGCGCCCGCCACGACGACCTGCTGGAGTCGATCCGCTCCGAACTCACTCCCGCCATCGTCCCGATGAGCAGGGTGGAGAGGATCGGTACGCCGCAGGCGAGCGCCGCGGCCCGCCGGATCGCGGCGGGGGGCACGGAGGAGGAGGCGGGGGACGACTTCGCCACCGAACTGGCCGACGTCCTGGCCGAGCACGGCGACGCGTTCCTGGCGCGCTACCTCGACGACGAGGCGGCGCTGACCGAGCAGGATTACACGACCGAGCTGGCCCGGCAGACCGGCTCGGCGCAGTTGTACCCGGTGTTCTTCGGCTCGGCCGTGGCCGGCGTCGGCATCACCGACCTGATGGACGGGATCACCAGCCTGTTTCCGGTCAATCACGGTGGCTCCGGCGATGCGCTGCGCGGAACGGTGTTCAAGATCGAACGCGGCTGGGCCGGCGAGAAGGTCGCCTATGTCCGGCTGCACACGGGAGCACTCAAGGGCCGCACCAAGGTCTCCATCCACCGGCAGGACCAGCACGGCGCCGTCGTCGAGCTGCCCGGCCGGACGACCGTGGTCGAGGTGTTCGACCGGGGCTCCGCGGTGGTCGAGGCGCCGGCGTCGGCCGGTGACATCGCCAAGGTCTGGGGGCTCAAGGGCATCCGGATCGGGGACCAGCTCGGCACCGCCGAGGGGCTGCGCGGGCAGCACCTGTTCGCGCCGCCGAGCCTGGAGACCGTGGTCAGGGCGACGAGGTCCGGCGCGATGCCCGAACTCTACGAGGCCCTGCTGCAGTTGGCCGACCAGGACCCGTTCATCAACGTCCGCAAGAACGACGAGGAGCAGGAGGTCTCGGTCTCCCTCTACGGGGAGGTGCAGAAGGAGGTCATCAAGGCGACGCTCGCCGAGGACTACAAGCTGGACGTGGTGTTCGAGGGCACCCGGATCATCTGCGTCGAGCGGCCGATCGGGGTCGGTGAGTCGGCGGAGGAGATCGACTACCGGAGCAAGACCTACTTCTGGGCCACGGTCGGGCTGCGGGTGGAGCCCGGAGAGCCCGGCTCGGGGGTCGTCTTCCGGCGGTCGGTCGAGTTGGGTTCGCTGCCGTACGCCTTCCACAAGGCGGTGGAGGAGGCGGCGCGTTCGACGCTCCAGCAGGGACTGTGCGGGTGGGAGGTGCTCGACATCCTGGTGACGCTGACCCACACCGGGTTCGCCAGCCCGGTCAGCGCGGCGGGCGACTTCCGCAAGCTCACCCCGCTGGTGCTGATGAACGCGCTCAAGCAGGCCGGGACGCAGGTGTTCGAGCCGGTGAACAGGTTCGAACTGGAGGTGCCGGCCGAGAACGTCAGCACCGTCCTGTTGAACCTGGTGGAGTGCGGTGGCACGCCGGAGACGACGAAGGCGCAGGGCAGCACCTGCCTGGTGGAGGGCACCATCCCGGCCCGCACGGCGCAGGAGTTCGAGCAGCGGCTGCCGGGGCTGAGCCAGGGTGAGGGAGTGTTGGTCACCCGGTTCGACAGCTTCCAGCCTGCCGTCGGCGCGGCCCCGAGCCGCCGTCGGACCGACACCAACCCGCTGGACCGCAAGGAGTACATGCTGCGGATGTTCGGCCGGATCTGACCACAGGGCCGCACGCCCGACAGGTCCCGATCACCCCACGGTGGTCGGGACCTGTCGCATACCGGCCGCGCTGAATTCGGCGGCCACGACCGTCAATCGAGCAGTGCCACCGCCCGAGTCCAACCCGCGCCCGCGCCGACGATTTTGACCGGAAGCGCGTGTACGGTGAATCCGGTCGGCGCGGGCAGCGCACCCAGATTGCACAGCCGCTCGATCTGACAGTATTCCCGCTGCCGCCCCGCGAAATGCGCGGGCCAGAGCACGGAATGGTCGCCGGAACGCCGGAACTCCGAGAGCATATGCGTGAAAGGGGCGTCCAGGCCGAAGCCGTCCGTCCCGATGAGCCGCACCCCGAGGTCGAGCAGTAAGTTGGTCGCCTCACCGTCCAGGCCGGCGAACTCGGTGAAGTACTCCGGTGTTCCGGCGAGCTGGTCGGCGCCGGTGTGCAGGAGCACGATGTCCCCGGCGCGCGGGCAATGGCCGATGTCGTCGAATGCCCGCCGCAGTCGGTCCGCGCCGATCGTACCGACCCCGGTGTCGGTCAGGTCGAGGACGACTCCCGGGCCGATGAACCAGTCCAACGGCAACTGGTCGATGTCGCGCGGAATTCCGTACGCCGTCTTGGTGCCGTAGTGCGACGGCGCGTCGACGTGGGTGCCGGTGTGGGTGGTCAGGGTCAGGGTGTCGAGGGAGAGCAGTTCTCCGTCGGGCAGGTCGGCGATGTCGAACTCGATGCCGTGGTTGCGGAGCATCCCCTCGGCCATGTGCCGCGCGCCGTCGGCCGGCGTCAGCACCTCGTGACGGATCCCGTCCACCTCCCAGGCGCCGCCGTCGATCGCCGAGGACAGGTCAATGATGCGCACTGGTGGTCCCTTCCGGTAGCAGGGCGCAGGCCTGGAGGACCTGGCGGAACCGGCCCGGGCCGCGGTCCCGGGCGGCGACGTAGCCGTCCGGCCTGATCAGCAGGAACTCCCCGGGCGCCAGACCCAGGGCACGACGCAGCGCGCCGTCGGTGTCCGCGTCGGAGTGACCGTCGGCGTCGGAGTGACCGTCCGCGTCGGAGTGACCGTCCGCGTCGGAGCTACCGTCGGCGTTCGCGTCGGACAGCACCCGTACCGAGACGGCCGCGCCGAACAGCCGGTCCACCTGCTCCACCGCCTCCCGGTGGGCGGCGCGCCCGGTTGCCGGCTCGGCGGCCAGCAACGTCCATCGGGGATCGGCGAGTTCGGCACGGAGAGCGGCCCCGCCGGGGTGCCCGCCTGCCGTGCCGGCGGCGCAGCCCACCCGGTCGCCGGGCCTGATCCCACCGGTGGCGTCGGTCGCCAGGGTGAGCGGGCTGTCCGGGTAGGCCAGGCCCAGCCCGCAGAAGCCGCGGATCATCTTGCCCTCGACCCGGCGCTTCAGCGGCGGCACCGCGCGCAGCACGGCGGTGCCGACGGTGAGCAGGGCCGGCCCCAGCACGGTGCGCAGCGAGACCAGCGCGGTGGCCGTCCTGGTGGAGCGCAACAGGACGGCCCCGGTCGGCACCCGCTCGGCGTCGTAGCTGTCGAGCAGGTGGGGCCCGGCGTGACCGCGCGTCACGTCCGCCAGCTTCCAGGCGAGGTTGTAGGCGTCCTGGATGCCGCTGTTCATGCCCTGCCCGGAGGCGGGGCTGTGCACGTGCGCGGCGTCGCCGGCGAGGAAGCAGCGTCCCGAGCGCATCCGGGTGATCTGGCGCTGCTGCACGGTGAACACCGAGAGCCAGCTGGGCGCGCCGACCGTGACCGGCCGGCCCAGCGCCCGGCCGATTTTGGCGGTCAGCCTGCGCCGGACGACCTCGGGGTCGTCGGCTCCGCCGGTGTCCCTGGTGTCCACCACGCGCCACTTGCCCGGTTCGGGGAAGGGCACCAGCAGCAGCGTTCCCGGGTCGGTGTGCAGCAGGTGGTTGCTGTCCGGCGGCAGGTCGGCGTCGATCGTGACGTCGGCGTTGAGCCACTCCTGGGTGGTGTCCCCGATCAGCCGCATGCCGAGCTGGCGCCGGACGGTGCTGCGCCCGCCGTCGGCACCGATCAGCCAGGGCACCGGCGTCTCCTCGACCCGCCCGTCGGGGTGGCGCAGGGTGACCAGCGCGGCGTCCGTCTCGGAGCGGACGCCGACCAGTTCGACGCCCCATTCGACGGTGACGCCGTACCGCGCGGCGCACTCGCGCAGCACGCGTTCCGTCACCACCTGGTCCACCATCAGGCTGAATGGGTAACCGGTGGGCATCGTCTCGTAGTTGGTGTCGAATCGAACCAGGACGCGGCCCCGGCGGTGCATGGTGAAGTGGGTGACACGTCGGCCCAGCGGGAGCAGCCGGTCGAGCGCTCCCATCTGGTCGAGCACCTCCATGGTCCGGGCGTGCACCGCGAGCGCCCGGCTGCTGGTGGCCGGGCCGTCGGCGGCGTCGATCAGCCGTACCCGTACGCCGCGTCGGGCGAGCTCGTGGGCCGCGGTGAGCCCGACCGGGCCGGCGCCGGCGATCAGGACGGACGGTGCGGGGTCAGCCATGGCGTTCCTCGGCGAACCGCTTGGCCAGCGCCAGGGTGGCGCGGCTGTTGCCGCCCGCGGCGGAGCGGATGAACGTCCGGGCGGAAGCAGTGGTCGCCTCGGGGCCCAGGATGGCGGGAATCGCCTCGGGGTTGAGCACGACGGCGTGCCAGGACGTCACCCGGACGCCGTGCCCGGTCTGCTCGAAGGTCCACCGGCCGGTGTGGGCGGACATCATCGACGGTGTGCGCAGCTGCTTGTAGGCGATGGCGGTGCCGGGAAAGCAGATCCGGATCGACTCGGTGGTGTGCTCGGAGCCGTCCGCGGTGCGGGTGTCCATCGCCATGTGCTGGATGCCGGGGACGTCCTCGCGCAGGTCGAGGCGGGCCACGTGGGGCAGCCGGCCCGGCCACTCGGCGGCTTCGTGGAGGAAGCCGTAGACGGTCTCCAGCGGCGCGTCGACCAGCACCGAGTCCTCGAACTCGAATTCCAGGTCGGCGAGCGCCGACCAGCTCTCGGCGAGGGCCTTGATGTTGCCGAGTTCGGTTCGACTGTTGCGGTCGGTGGCCCGGGTGATCCACTCGACGCCCTGTGGGTCGTCGTCGACCGTGGTGAACTCGTGGGTGAGCGTCAGGGTGGCGCCGCCGGGCCGCTCGTGGACCTGCCACTCCCCCGCCATCGAGGCCACCGGCGGCGAGGAGACCTCCTGCCGGAACCGGATCCGCCGGCGGCCGCCGTCCAGCTCGCGGCGTGAAGTCCAGTGCTTCACCTCGCCGTTGGCGCCGGCCCAGATCCGCAGCCGCTCGGTGTCGGCCGTCAGGGCCTCGTGCTCCACGTGCAGGGTGGGTCCGAACCGCCGTGGCCACGCCAGGGCGTCGGCGATGACGGCGTAGACGACGTCGGCGGGGGCGGCCACGTCGATGTCGTGGGTGGTGTGCTGTGTGCGGGTCATCCGTCGACCAGCCTTCCGTCGGTGGGTTCAGTAGATGCCGAGGCCGCCGCAGACGTTGATCGCCTGCGCGGTGATGGAGGCGGCGGCGGGGGTGGTCAGGTAGTCGACCATGCCCGCCACCTCCTCCGCGGAGGAGTAGCGGCCGAGCGGGATCTTCTGCTCGAACCGGGCGAGCACGTCCTCCTCGCTGGTCTCCCAGGTGGCGGCGTACGCCTGGCGGACCCGCACCGCCATCGGGGTCTCGACATAACCGGGGCAGACCGCGTTCACGGTGGTGCCGGTGGCGGCGAGCTCCTTGGCGAGCGCCTTGGTGAAGCCGATGACGCCGGCCTTGGACGCCGAGTACGGAGCCCCGAGCGGGACGCCCTGCTTGCCTCCGGTGGAGGCGACGGTGATGATCCGCCCGTGGCCGGCCCGCTCCATGCCGCCGGTGGTCAGCACCTCCCGGGTGACCCGGAAGACGCTGGTGAGGTTGGTCTCGATCACGTCGTTCCACAGCTCGTCGCTGATGGCCGAGGTGACGCCACCGCCGTTGCGCCCGGCGTTGTTGATCAGCACGCCGATCGGGCCGAACCGGTCCACCGCGGTCCGGACCGCCGTGGCGACGTCCTCCTGGGAGCGGACGTCGGCGGGTACGCCGTCGACCTCGTACCCCTCGCCGCGCAGCCGCGCGACCGTCTCCGAGACGTCCTTCGCGGTGCGGGCGCAGATGAAGACGCGCAGGCCTCGCTGGGCCAGGCGGACGGTGCTGGCCAGTCCGATCCCGCTGGTCGCCCCGGTCACCAGGGCGACCCCGGTGGTTGTCTCGGTGCTCATCGCATCAGTCTCCGATTCAGAGTTCCCGGGCTCGTTCAGGCCCCTCGGCCCGACCCTGCACCGCCGGCTTCGACTCCCGTTGGAGCGCGCCCGCGCGGCCCGCGCTCGAACCGGATTCGAAACGGGGGTGCGAACGTCGTCGCCGTACCGATCCCCAACCGCCCGAGGAGGGCCCGAGCATGACCGAATCGCTCTACGAGGAGGTCCAGCACTTCTACGGGCGGCAGATGCGCCACCTGGACGAGGGCGAGGTCACCCAGTGGGCCGCGACCTTCACCGAGGACGGCGTGTTCGCCGCCAACGCCCGCCCGCACCCGCAGGAGGGCCGGGGGAGCATCGAGCGCGGCGCCCACGAGGCGGCGGCGCGCCTGGCCGCCGCCGGGGTCCAGCACCGGCACTGGCTCGGCATGCTGGAGGTCGCCGAGCAGCCGGACGGCACCGTGCTCGCCAGGACCTACGCGCTCATCATCGCCACGCCCAAGGGCGGTGGGGCCGCCGTGCACCTGAGCACCAGCTGCGAGGACCGGCTGGTGCGGGTGGCCGGGGAGCTGAAGGTCCGCCACCGCCAGGTGTGCCGGGACGACCTGCCGGCCGCCTGAGAGGAGACCCCGACATGGCTACCTCTGCGGACAGTACGACCTTCGGCGCGCCGCTGGACACCGTGTCGGAGCTGATCGGCGGCCCCCGGATCGACGACCTGCTCCGACGCTCGGCCCGGCGCTCGCCCCGGCACCCGGCGCTGGTCGCCGACGGCGAGGTCCTCGACCACGCCGGGCTCGACGGACGGGTGACCCGCTGCGCCGAGGCGCTGCGCGGCGCGTTCGGCGGCCCGGAGACGGTGATCGCGATCGCCGCCGAGCTCACCGTGGACTTCGCCGTCACCTTCCTGGCGATCTCCCGCTCCGGCAACACCAGCGCCATGTTCAACCCGTTGATCTCGGACGACGCCCTGGTGCACGTCCTGAACGCATGTGGTGCGCGGGCGGCGGTGCTGTCGCCCCGGATGCACCGCCGGATCGAGGCGGTGCGGCACCGGGTCCCGGCGCTGCGGCAGATCGTGGTGACCTCGGACGCGGGCGACGGCACACCGGTGCTGGACGAACTGCCCCGGGCGGCCGTCCCGGACGGCGAGGCCGCGCGGACCGCCTGCCTCCAGTTCACCAGCGGTACCACCGGCGCTCCCAAGACGGTGCGGCTGAGCCACGACAACCTCCTGGTGAACGCCGCGCAGTCGGCGCACGCCCACCAGCTGGGCGCGGACTCGGTCTCGCTCGACAACCTGCCCTCGTTCCACCTCATGCACCTGAACACCGCGCTGGCGGTCGGCGCGACCCTTCTGCTCTGCCCGGCGGAGGACCAGGAGGCGATGGTGGAGCTGGCCCGCGCCTGGCGGGCCAGCCACCTGTACAGCCTCCCGGTGCGGCTGTCCCGGCTGGCCGGGGACCTGCGCCTGCCGGCCTTCCGGATCCCCTCGCTGCGGGCGGTGCTGTCCGGCGGCTCCACGCTGCCGCCGCGCACGACGACGGCCCTGTCGGAGCACTTCGCCGTCCCGGTGGTCCAGGGCTACGGTCTCGCCGAGACCTCGCCCTCCACCCACTTCGACCTGCTGGACCGGCCGACCACCGGATCCTGCGGCCCGCCGGTGGCGGGAACGGGCTGCCGGATCGTCGACGTGCGGACCGGCGCGGTACTGCCGACGGGCGAGAAGGGCGAGATCCAGGTCAAGGGGCCCCAGCTGATGCTGGGCTACCTCGGCGCCGGGCACGGCGAGGCCGTGCGCCCGGACGGCTGGTTCAGCACCGGTGACGTCGGACGGGTCGACGAGGAAGGCCGGCTGTCCGTCGTCGACCGGATCAAGGACGTCTTCAAGTGCGACAACTGGCTCGTGTCGCCGACCGAGATCGAGCGGGTGCTGATGCGGCATCCGTCGGTCGCCGACTGCGTGGTCTTCGACTACCCCGACGAGCTGAGCGGCGCCGTCGCCGTCGGACTCGTCGTCCCGATGGGCGATGACGTCGACCCGGCCGCCCTGGCCGGCTTCGTCAACGCCCGACTGCCCTACTACGAGCACCTGCGGCACCTGTGGCTGGCGGAGAGCATCCCGCGCTCCGCCACCGGCAAGGTGCAGCGGCGCGATCTGCGCGACCGGCTGCTCGGCAAGCCCTGACCCGCGACCGACCCAGGAGGACCAGCATGTTCACCTTCATCAACCGCTTCACCGTCACCGGTGACAAGACCGAGTTCGAGGCCGTCGTCGGGGAGATCACCGCGTACATGAGCGCCCAACCCGGCTTCCGATCCCACCGGCTGTACCGCTCGGCCGCCGACGCGCAGGTCTACGTGGAGACCGCCGAGTGGGACGACGCCGTCTCGCACAAGCAGGCGACCGGCTCCCCGGAGTTCCGCTCGCGGGTCGGCCGGGTGATGGCGCTCGCCCAGGCCGAACCGGCCCCGTTCGACCTGATCACGCAGCACGGCGCCTGAGGAGGACGGCAGATGACGACGACCGGCGAAACCATTCCGCAGGCGGTGATCCGGCTGCGCGAGCTCGCGCTCAGCGCGGCCTGCGCCGCCTCCGTCCGCGCGGCGGCCCGGCTGGGCCTGGCCGACGCGCTCGGCGAGGAGCCCGCCACCGTGGCCGAGCTGGCCCGGGCCGTGGGCGCCCAACCGGACGCGCTGCAACGGCTGCTGCGCTCGCTGACGACCTACGACGTGTTCAGCGAGCGACCCGACGGCCGGTACGCGCACACCGACGCTTCGCGGCTGCTACGGGAGGACACCCCGCGCACCCTCAAGCACATGGTGCTCTGGGGCACCGAGCCGTGGACCTGGGAGCTGTGGGGGCACCTCGACGAGGCGGTCCGCACCGGCAAGGCCGTCTTCCCCGAGCTGCACGGCATGGACTTCTTCGACCACCTGCACGCCCACGCGCCCGAGTCGGCCGCGGTCTTCGACCAGGCGATGACCCAGTCGAGCCGGCTCTCCGCGCTCGCGCTGGCCGACCGGCTGGACCTGAGCGGGGTCGGCACGGTGGTGGACATCGCCGGCGGCCAGGGGCACGTCCTCGCCACGCTGCTGGAGCGCAATCCGGGGCTGCGTGGGACCCTGCTGGACCTGCCCGAGGTGGTGGCGGGGGCCGACCCGCGGCTGCGGCCGGGCGGCGCGCTCGCCGACCGGGCGACGCTGCTGGCCGGCGACTGCCGCCGGGAGGTCCCGGTCAAGGCCGACGTGTACCTGCTGAAGAACATCCTGGAGTGGGACGACGAGAGCACCGTCCTGACCCTGCGCAACGTGGTGGCGGCGGCGGAGCCGGGCAGCCGCGTCATCGTGGTCGAGAACCTGGTGGACGGAAGTCCCGAGATCAGGTTCACCACCGCGATGGACCTGCTGCTGCTGCTCAACGTCGGCGGCCGCAAGCACACCCAGGCCGGGCTGGTCGCCCTCGTCCGGGAGGCGGGTCTGGAGCCGACCGGGGTCCGCCCGGTCAACTCCTACCTGCACCTGGTCGAGAGCACGGTCCCGGACCGGGCCTGACGGACCGGGGTACGCGCGGCGTCGGTCCCCGAGACCCCACCGGG
>NZ_JBHWIR010000079.1:0-18699 GCF_042731835.1 Kitasatospora sp. NPDC059817
GATCCGACAACCGCTCACCCGCACACGACTTGACCTGCCCCACCCTCGCCACACCACAACCAACGAGACAGACACACCAAAGTCACTGGCATTGGACCTAGGTCCTGTCCGAGCCTAGCGCTGGCGGGACAGGATGCCGTGCTGGTGCGGTAGTTGGGGGCCGGCGGCGGGGGCCGGCGCGTACTGGAGGAGCAGCATGGCCGCGTCGTCGCCGAGTTGGCGGCCGACGTGGCGCACCACGTCCTCGTGCAGGCGCTGCAGGACGTCCGCCGGGCGGCCGTCGGCGCAGCGCGGGAGGCGTTCGGCGAGCGGGTAGAAGGCGCCGGAGCGGTCGCGGGCCTCGATCACCCCGTCGGTGAACAGCAGGACCCGGTCGCCGGGCCGCAGTGCCACCCGGTGCACCGGCGGCCGGACGTCGGCCGGGTCGAGGACGCCCAGCGGCGGGACGGTCTCGGCGAGTTCGAGCGGCCGGACGTCCCCGCCGCGCAGCAGCAGCGGCGAGGGGTGGCCGCAGTTGACCAGTTCCGCGGTGCCGTCCGCGCCGACGCCGATCAGCACCAGGGTGACGAACTCCTCCTCCACGCCCGGGTGGTCGTTCTCGTGCAGGGCCCGGTCGAGGCTGACGGCCAGCCAGCCGGCGACCCGGTCCAGCGCGGGCTCCTGGTGCGCGGCCTCGCGGAAGGCGCCGAGGACGGCGGCGGCGGTCTCGACCGCGCCGAGGCCCTTGCCGCGGACGTCGCCGACCACGGCCCGCACCCCGTGCCGGGTGTTGACCACCTCGTACAGGTCGCCGCCGATCCTGGCGTGCGCGGCGGCGGCCTCGTAGTGGACGGCCGCCTGGACGGTGCCGACCCGCTCGGGGACGGGCCGCAGCAGCACCCGGCGGGCGATCGAGGCGACGAGCTGGGCGTCGGCCAGCGCCCGCTCCTGGCGCAGCCGAAGGGTGGCGCTGACCCAGCCGATCAGGGCGACCAGCAGGATCGCGAAGACGCTGGCGGCGTGCACGGACTGGTCGAGGGCGTCGCTGCGGAAGGCCATCAGGAAGGCCACCGCCTCGGTGAAGAGGCCGATGGCGAGCGGGTACCAGGTTCGGTGGCTGACCACGGCGGCCAGCGCGGGGACGGCGGTGAGGGCCGGTTCGACCGTCACCTCGGTGTTGCTGACGAAGTCGAGGGCGACGATCAGCGCCATGCCGATGAAGGGCAGCGCGAGCGCCGTCCTCGGCCAGGTGCCGGTCGTGCCCGGAGCGGGTCCCGGGGTCGGCCCGGTGAACCGCTCTCTGATCCATCCGGTCGCGCTCAACGTCGGTTACTCCAGCAGAAGACGCCGATGCCCGGGGGCACCTGCGGTGATGACTGAGGGTTAGGGAATGCGGGCCTCGCTGGCGGCCGGAGCACGGGGGTTGACCGGTTACCGACCCCACAATAGGCACGAAACGTGCATGGCGCACAGGTTTCGGGCGCTGCCGTGATGACTTGAATGCTCTGCGTGACTCATTCTTCACTGTTCCCGATCAGGAGCCGTTCCAACTCTTTTCGGTCGGGAAGTCCTGTCGGACGGACGATCCGCCCGCTGCGGACGTACAGGAAGGAAGCCGTGACCTGCTCCGGCGGAACGCCCGCCTGCTCGGCCCAGGCGATCCGGTAGACCGCGAGCTGCAACGGGTCGGCGGTCTCCTCGCGGTGGGTCTTCCAGTCCACCACTTCGTAGCGTGACGCGCCACCGGTTACTGACGTCACGTCACCGTCCCGGTATACCGCGTCGATCCGGCCGCGCACCACCCGCCCCCCGAGCACCAGCTGGAACGGCGCCTCCACCCGGTGCGGCCGGCGCTGGGCGTACGGGGTGCGCAGGAACGCCTCCTTGAGCCGCTCCAGGTCCTGCTCGTCCTCGATGCCGTCGTCGTCGGCGCCGGGCAGCGCGCCCGGCTCGATCAGCAGCAGCGGTTCGATCCGGGACTGCACCCAGGCGTGGAAGCGGGTGCCCCGCCGGGCGGCCGGCTGCGGCGGGCGCGGCATCGGCCGGGCCAGGTCGCGCGCGAAGCCGTCCGGGTCGGCGGCCAGGCGCAGCAGTTGGGTGGCGGACAGCGCGGCGGGCAGCGGCACGTCGCGGGCGGTGCGCCGGGAGCGCTCCAACTCGCCCAGCAGCGCGGTGAGGTCGCGGTCCCAGGAGGCCGCCTGGCGCTGGTCCTCGGCAGCCATCGGCTCGGGTTCGGGGGCGGGCGCGCCGGCCAGCCGGGCGTGCACCACCTCGGCGACCCGGCGGCGGGCCAGCTGGGCGGCCGGGTCCAGCGGAAGCGGCCAGGGGCGCTCGACGGGATCGGCCAGCGCCGGGTTCTCGGCGCCCTTCTCGGGCTGCTCGGCCCAGTGCTCGACCTCCCCGGCGCCGGGCCGCTCGCAGTGCTCGCGCAGCTGCTCCAGGAAGGCGGACGGGCCGCGGACGGTCTTCTGGCTGGGCCCCCACCAGTGCCCGGAGGCCAGCAGCAGCGTGCGCGGGCGGGTGAACGCGACGTAGCCCAGGCGCAGTTCCTCGGTGCCGGAGTGCTCGGCCAGCTGCCGCTTGAACGCGGTCATGGCCTTGCCGTCCCACCCGCCGCGCACGTCGGGCAGGGTGTCCGCGTCGCCGCGCAGGGCGTGCGGGAGCACCCGTTTGCTGCTGGTCCAGCGCTCGCGCGAGGTGGTGGACGGGAACGAGCCCTTGACCAGGCCGGGGACGGCGACGACGTCCCACTCCAGGCCCTTGGACTTGTGCGCGGTGAGCACCTTCACGGTGTCCTCGCCGCCGGGCAGGCTGCTGTCCAGGCCGCGCTCGTACTCCTGGGCGGCGCGCAGGAAGCCGAGGAAGGCGGCCAGGCCGGGGTCGCCGTCGAGGTCGGCGAAGGAGGCGGCGACGTCCAGGAAGGCGTGCAGGGTCTCGCGCCGCCGGGCGGCCAGCGCCTGCGGGGAGGCGGCGAGTTCGACCTCCAGGCCGGTGACGGCCAGCACCCGGTGCAGCACGTCCATCAGCGGGTCGGCGAGCGAGCGGCGCAGGTCGCGCAGCTCCTGGCCGAGGCGGGCCAGGCGGACCCTGGCCTCGGCGGAGAAGGGCAGTTCGTCGGGCTGCTCCGCGTCGAGGAAGGTCTCCACCGCGTCGGCGAGCGAGACCACCTCGGTGGGGTCGGCCTCGGCGACGGCCGCCGTCAGCGCCTCCACGCCCTCGGGCCGGTCGGTGCGCACCAGGTCGGCGGCCCGGCGCCCGAGCAGGGCGAGGTCGCGCGGGCCGATCCGCCAGCGCGGGCCGATCAGCAGGCGCACCAGCGCGGCGTTGGCGGTCGGGTCCTGGAGCACCTCGCAGACCGCCACCAGGTCGGCCACCTCGGGCAGTTGCAGCAGCCCGCCCAGGCCCACCACCTCGACCGGCACCTCGCGGGCGACCAGGGCGGCGTGGATGTCCGGGAAGGCCGCGCCGCCGCGGCACAGCACGGCGATCCGGCCGGGCGCGGTGCCGGTGCGCACCAGGTGGGCGATCGAGTCGGCGAGCCAGTCGACCTCCTCGGCGTGGGTGGGCAGCAGCGCCGCCCGCACGTAGCCGTCCTGCTCGGCGCCGGGGGCCGGGCGCAGCGCCTCGACGCCCTCGTGCATGGCCCGCAGCGGCGCGGCGAGTTCGTTGGCGAAGGCGAGCAGCCGGCCGCCGCTGCGGCGGTTCTCGCTGAGCGCGTAGCGGGCGGCGGGGCGGCCGTCGGCCTTCGGGAAGTGCCGGGGGAACTCGTCGAGGTTGGCGACGGAGGCGCCGCGCCAACCGTAGATCGCCTGGCAGGGGTCGCCGACGGCGGTGACGGGGTGGCCGGCAAAAGGATGACCGGGACCGGGGCCGGCGCCGAACAGGCCGGCCAGCATCAGCCGCTGGGCGACCGAGGTGTCCTGGTACTCGTCGAGCAGCACGACCCGGAACTGGCCGCGGAGCAGCGCGCCGACCTCGGGCCGCTGCTGGGCGAGCCGGGCGGCGGCGGCTATCTGGTCGCCGAAGTCCATCAGCCCGGCGGTGTGCTTGCGGCGCCGGTAGTCCTCGACCAGGCGCAGCAGCTCCAGCCGGGCCCGGGCGGTGGCGGGGACGGCCCGCAGGTCGTCGTTGGTGAGCTTGACGGTGGCGAGGGTGTCCAGCAGGTCCTCGTCGTGGGCGCGCAGGGTGTCCGGCTCGACCAGGTGCTCGGCGAGTTCGCCGTCCAGGGCGATCAGGTCGGCGACGAGGTTGGCGAAGGTGCCGGTGAGCGCGGGGAACGGGCCGCGGGCGGTGCGCAGCACCTTGGCGGCGAGCTGGAAGCGGGTGGCGTCGGCGAGCAGCCGCACGTCGGGTTCGATGCCGATCCGCAGGCCGTGCTCCTTGAGCAGCCGGCCGGCGAAGGCGTGGTAGGTGGAGATCTCCGGTTCGCCGAGCGGCTCCGCGCCGTCCTGCCCGGTGACGCCGGCCCGCAGCAGGGCGGTGCGCACGCGTTCGGCGAGTTCGCCGGCGGCCTTGTTGGTGAAGGTGAGGCCGAGCACCTCCTCGGGCCGGACGGCGCCGGAGCCGACCAGCCAGACCACCCGGGCGGCCATCACCGTGGTCTTGCCGGAGCCGGCGCCGGCCACGATCACGGCCGGTTCCAGGGGGGCGCCGATGGCCGCCATCTGCTCCCGGTTGAACGGGATGCCCAGCAGCTCCTTGAGCTGGTCGGGATGGCTGAGCACGGCGGTCACCCCGCAACGTTAACCGGAGCGGCGGACAACCTTCACTCGACGAGTTGCGCCCCGTCCCGCTGGGCGGAGCAGCTGCGGCGGAAAGTGCAGCGGTCGCAGCCGCCGCCGGTCTGCGGGACGAAGCGCTCGGCGAGGACCCGGCCGGCCGCGTCGGCGAGCAGGTTCTCGATCCACGGCTCGCCCTCCGGCGGGTCCTGCCGCTGCACCTTGGGGGCGTCCTGGGCGGCCTTGGCGGCGGGCTCGCGCAGGTGGACGAGTTCGGCACCGCCGGTGGCCGGGGGGCGGTCGGCGAAGCCGGGCAGTTCGTTGAGGGCCCCGGCGCGGACGGCGAGCTGGTAGACGGCGAGCTGCTTGTGCTCGGGCAGCGACTTGTCGGTGGGGATCTGCTTGCCGGTCTTGAAGTCGACGACGTAGGCGCGCCCGGCCGCGTCCTTCTCGACACGGTCCATCGAGCCGCGGATGCGCACCGAGACGCCGCCGGCGTCGAGGGTGACGTCGAAGCCGTGCTCGGTGGCGACGAGGTCGCGGCCGCGTTCCAGCACGTGCCAGTTGAGGAAGCGCTCCAGGGCGGCGCGGGCCTGGGTCTTCTCCTGGTGGGACTTCCAGGGCGCGTCGAAGGCCAGCGCGTCCCAGACGGTGTCCAGGCGTTCCATCAGGACGGCGAGGTCGGCGGGGGTGCGCCCGGAGCCGACCTCGTCGGCGAGCGCGTGCACGACGTTGCCGAAGCCCTGGGCGGCGGAGCCGGCTGCGCGGGCCTTGACCTCCTTGTCCAGGAACCACTGCAGCGAGCAGTTCTCCAGTTGTTCCAGGCCGCTGCCGGACAGCCGCACCGGCAGGTCGGCGCTGCGCAGCGGGTCGGGGGCGGCGGTGGCGTCGGCCAGGCCCCACCAGCGGTCGGGGCGGGCGGCGGGCACCAGCGGCTGGCCCTCGTCGTCGGTGGCGGTGGCGAGCAGGGCGAGCCGTTCGGCGGCGGCCCGGCGCAGTTCGGGCGAGCGGGCCGGGTCGACGGTGACGGCCCGCAGTTCGGCGACCAGTGCGGCGACGGACAGCGGGCGGCGCGGGCGGTGGGTGACGTCCTCGACGACGACGGGCGGGGTGCGGCGCACGACCTTGCCGGTCCGCGGGTCGACGTCCTCGCGGTAGAGCTCGCGCAGGAAGCGGGAGGGCTCGTCGCCGTCGTCGGCGGGGGCCTTGACGGCGGTGACGATCAGCCGTTCCCGGGCGCGGGTCGCGGCGACGTAGAAGAGCCGGCGCTCCTCGCCGAGCAGGGCGCCCGGGGAGAGCGGTTCGGCGAGGCCGTCGCGGCCGATCCGGTCGGCCTCCAGCAGGGAGCCGCGGCGGCGCAGGTCGGGCCAGAGGCCGTCCTGGACGCCGGCGACGACGACCAGGCGCCATTCCAGGCCCTTGGAGCGGTGGGCGGTCATCAGCCGGACGGCCTCGGGGCGCACGGCCCGGACGGTGAGGGTGTCGGCGGCGATGTCCTGGGCGTCGAGCTCGGCGAGCAGGTCGAGGGCGCCGCGGTGGCCGGTGACCTGCTCCTCGGCGCGGGCGGCGGTCTCGAACAGGGCGCACAGCGCGTCGAGGTCGCGGTCGGCGTTGCGGCCGGCGGCGCCGCCGCGCAGGGCGGCCCGTTCCAGGCGTTCGCGCCAGCGGCGGCTGCCGTCCCACAGCTCCCAGAGCGCCTCCTCGGCGGTGCAGCCGCCGGCGAGGCGTTCGCGGACCTTGCGTAGCAGGGTGCCGAGGTCGCGGGCCCGGCGGGCGTGGGCGGGGTCGAGGGCGATCAGCCGCTCGGGTTCGGCGAGGGCCTCGCGCAGCAGGTCGCCGGCCGGGCGGGGGGCGGCCGGGTCCCCGTCGGCGCGCAGGGCGGCGCGTTCCTCCTCGCGCAGGGCGCGGCCGAGGCGGCGCAGGTCGGAGCCGTCGAGGCCGCCGAGCGGGCCGGTGAGCAGGGCGTGGGCCAGGTCGGTGGTGAGCGGGTCGGGTGTGTCGGGGTCGCCGTGCCGGTCGCGGGCGGCCTGCTCGGCGCAGACCCGCAGGGCGAGCAGCAGGTGGGCGACGGCCGGCTCCTCGCGCAGCGGCAGGTCGTCGCCGTCGATCTCCAGCGGGACGCCGGCCGCGCTGAGCGCCCGCCGTACGCCGGGGATGGAGCGGGCGCCGGCCCGGACCAGGACGGCCATCTCGCCCCAGGGCAAGCCGTCCTCCAGGTGGGCGCGGCGCAGCAGGTCGGCGATCGAGTCGAGTTCGGCGCCGGGGGTGGGGTAGGTGTAGACCTCGGCCCGGCCGCCCTCGCGGGAGGGCAGCAGCGCGCGGTGCTGGGCGAGCTTGTCGGCGGGCAGCCGGCCCATCGGCATCCGCCGGGCGAGCTCCCGGGAGGCGGCGAGCAGGACGGCGCCGGAGCGGCGGGAGACGCGCAGCACCTTGACGTCGGCGGGTTCGCCGTCGGCCCGGCGGAAGGTCTGCGGGAAGTCGAGGATGCCGTTGATGTCGGCGCCGCGGAAGGCGTAGATCGACTGGTCGGGGTCGCCGACCGCGACGAGTTCGCGGCCGCCGCCGGCCAGCTGGCGCAGCAGCCGGACCTGGGAGGGGTCGGTGTCCTGGTACTCGTCGACGAACACCACCTCGTAGCGCCGCCGCAGTTGTTCGGCGACCTCGGGGCGTTCGGCGAGCAGGACGGCCCGGTGGACGAGTTCGGCGTAGTCGAGGACGCCGCGCAGGTCGAGCACGTCGAGGTAGTCGGCGAGGAAGTGCGCGGCGGCGGCCCAGTCGGGGCGCTGGACGCCTTGGGCGAAGCGCTCCAGTTCGGCTTCGCCCAGGCCCAGCTCGCGGCTGCGGGCGAGGACGGCGCGGACCTCGTCGGCGAAGCCGCGGGTGGTCAGGCAGGCCCGCAGGTCGAGCGGCCAGTGGATCCGGGAGCTGCCGAGCTTCGCGTCCTCGGCGCCGCCGGCCAGCAGTTCGCGGACCATGACGTCCTGCTCGGGGCCGGAGAGCAGCCGCAGCGGTTCGGCGTAGTCCTGCGGGTCCTGGTGGGCGCGCAGCAGGGCGTAGCTGAAGGAGTGGAAGGTGGTGGCCTGGGGGGCGGCCGAGGAGGAGCCGAGCCGGGCGGACATCCGGTCGCGCAGTTCCGTCGCGGCCTTGCGGCTGAAGGTGAGGACGAGGATGCGCTCGGGGTCGGTGCCGTGCTCGATCCGCCGGGCGACGGCCTCGACCAGGGTGGTGGTCTTGCCCGTCCCGGGGCCGGCGAGCACCAGCAGCGGCCCGCCGCCGTGCTCGACCACGGCGCGCTGGTACTCGTCCAGCACGGGTGGGGCGGGCTGGACGAGCGGGCTGCGCACGAGCCGGTACGGGGAACTCACGGAGGCGGATCCTGGGGTTGTGCTGGAGGCGTGGCCGGGCGGGCCCGCCGGGGCCCGCCCGTATCGAGCCTACGATCCTGCCCCGTCATTCCCGTCCGCGCGGCCGTTTCGCGGCATCCCCCGGTCCGCGGCATCCCCATTTTGCGGCGACCTCATTGCTCGCCGCCCGGCTCCCGCCCGTCCCAGCGGGCCCGCCGCAGGTCGACCCGGGGCGGGTCGGCGAGTTCGCGCAGCGGGGTGCCCTCCTCGCCGTAGTGGGCGAGGGCGCGGTGCTCGTGTCCGGGCAGGAAGCGGCCGTCGGCGCGGATGACCCGCCACCAGGGGACCGAGCCGCCGTACAGGGCCATCACCCGGCCGACCTGCCGGGGGCCGCCCTGGCCGAGGTACTCGGCAACGTCCCCGTAGGTCATCACCCTGCCGGGTGGAATCCGCTCGGTCAGGTCGAGCACCAGTTCGGCGAAGGGTGGCAGGGTGTCCGGGAGGCCGTCGTCTGTTACGTCCGTCACCTGCGGCATTCTTCCTCACGGGGGCGCACCCGCGGCCCCGTACGAACGATCCGCCGCGCCCGATCCGGCCCCTGTCCAGCACGGGGCGCCGAGGCATGCCACCATCTTCGGGGCGGTGAGTGGTGATACGAGGACAAGACCAGATGACCGGGACGGCTGACGTGGGTGTGGACGAGGACTCCGACGAGTCCGCCGCCGCCGTGCCCTCGGCTCCCGGTGATGGGCCCGCGACCGGGCCGACACCGGAAGTCTCCCTGATCAAGGACCTGACGATCAAGACCCCCGCGCCCGCCGAGGCCTCCGAAGAACCCGCCGAACCCGCCGAAGCCCCCGGGGAACCGGCCGCCGAAGCCCCCGGGGATCCGGCCGCCGCCGCGCCGCCGGCCCGGCGCCCGCTGCCCGACTACCACGACCCGCTGGGCGACACCCCGCACCTGGACGTCGACGAGCCCCTGCTCGCCGCCCGGGCGCACCGCCCGTCCGACCTGATCCGCTTCCTGGCCGGCGTCCTCGGCATAGTCGCCGTCTTCGTGCTGGCGGGCATCGCCACCTCGACCACCACCGGCATCGAACAGGACATCGCCACCAACGCGCCGCACTTCTCCGCGGTGCTCTCCACGATCACCGGCCTGCTCTCCAGCGTCGCGGTGCTCGCCGTACCGCTGGCCTTCGCGGTCGAGCGGCTGATCAAACGCGACGGCCTGCGGGTCGCCGACGGCGTGCTCGCCTCGGTGCTCGCCTACGGCGTCTCACTGGGCATCGACTGGTGGGTGGCCGAAGGCGCCTCCGACCACATCCGGGACGCGCTGACCAGGCTGCCGATGGACAGCAACGGCACCCTCACCGACCCGGTGCACGGCTACCTCGCCCCGGTGATCGCCTACATGACCGCGGTCGGCATGTCGAGCCGCCCCCGGTGGCGGGTCGCCCTATGGGTGGTGGTGGTCTTCAGCGGGATCACCGAACTGCTCGGCGGCTACACCACCCCGCTGTCGCTGCTGCTCACCGTCCTGATCGGCTGGTCCGTCGCGTACGGCACGCTGTACGCGATCGGCTCCCCGAACATCCGGCCCACCGGCCAGCACCTGATGATCGGCCTGCGCAAGGTCGGCTTCACCCCGGAGAGCGCCCACCGCGCCCCGGACGCACCCGGCGGCACCCGCCGCTACTACGTCACCCAGCAGAGCGGCCCGCCGCTGGACGTCCACATCATCGACCGCGAGCAGCAGGCCTCCGGCTTCTTCTACCGGGCCTGGCGGCGGCTGCGGCTGCGCTCGGTGGCGGTGCGCCGCAGCCCGCAGTCGCTGCGCCAGGCGCTGGAGCAGGAGGCCCTGATCGCCTACGCGGCGGCCGCCTCGGGCGCCCGCGCGCCGCAGCTGGTCGCCACCTCCGAGCTGGGTCCGGACGCCGCGATCCTGGTCTACGGCAAGGTCGAGGGCCGCATCCTGGACGAGCTCTCCGACGAGGAGGTCACCGACCAGGTGATGGCCTCGCTCTGGGAGTCGGTGGCGGCCCTGCACGAGCGCCGGATCGCCCACCGCCGGCTGACCGGCGAGTCGCTGCTGGTGGTGGACGAGAGGACGGCCTGCCTGGTCAACCTCTCCGGCGGCGACATCGCCGCCACCGACCTGACGCTGCGCATCGACGTCGCCCAGCTGGTCACCACCTTCGCGCTGCGGATCGGCCCGGAGCGGGCCGTCGCCACCGCCAACGCGGTGCTCGGCGCCGACCGGGTCGCCCAGGCGCTGCCGCTGCTCCAGCCGGTCGGGATGAGCCGCTCCACCAGGGTCGACCTCTCGCGGCTCACCAAGGAGCGCAAGACCGTCGCCCGGGCCAGGGCGCTGGAGCAGGTCGCGGCCGGCGAGCGCACCCAGCAGCAGGCCGAGGAGGACATCGCGGTGGCCGGCGAGGACCTGCTGAGCCGCATCCGCGGCCAGATCCTCCAGATCGCCCCCGAGGCACCGATGGAGCCGGCCAAGCTGGAGCGGCTGAAGCCGAAGAGCCTGATCATGGTGATCGCGCTCACCTTCGCCGCCTACCTGGCGCTGACCACCATCAAGCCGGCCCAGCTCAAGCTCTCCCAGATGGACTGGGTCTGGGCGGCGGCGGCCCTGCTGGCGGCCGCGTTCAGCTACGTCGCCGCCGCGATGAGCCTGACCGGCTTCGTCCCGGAGAAGCTGCCGTTCCGGCGCACCGTCGCGGCCCAGCTGGCCGGCTCCTTCGTCAAGCTGGTCGCGCCCGCCGCGATCGGCGGCATCGCGCTCAACACCCGCTACCTACAGAAGGCCGGGATCCGCTCCGGCCAGGCGGTGGCCTCGGTCGGCGCCTCCCAGCTGGCCGGCCTGGCCGGGCACCTGCTGCTGCTGTTCAGCTTCGGCCTGATCACCGGCAGCCAGACCAACGGCGACCTGTCCGCCTCCCGCGCGGTGATCATCGGCGTGCTGACCGCCGCCGTGCTCGCCCTGGTGGTGGCGGCGGTCGCGCCACTGCGCCGGTTCGTCCTGGGCCGGCTGCGCTCGCTGTTCTTCGGCGTGGTGCCGCGGATGCTCGACCTGATGCAGACGCCCAGCAAGCTGGTCACCGGCTTCGGCGGCATCCTGCTGCTGACCCTGTCCTTCACCGCCTGCCTGGACGCCTCGGTGCAGGCCTTCGGCGGCGACGTCAGCTTCTCGGCGGTCGCGGTGGTCTTCCTGACCGCCAACGCGGCCGGCTCGGCGATCCCCACCCCGGGCGGCATCGGCCCGGTCGAGGTCGCCCTGATCGGCGCCCTGACGGTCGCGGACGTGTCGCCGGCGGTCGCCACCCCGGCGGTCTTCCTCTACCGGGCGCTCACCTTCTGGCTGCCGGTGCTGCCGGGCTGGATCTCCTACAACATGCTGCAGCGCCGCGGCGCGCTCTGACGTCCACCGGATACGCGGAAGGGCCCGCCGAGGCGGGCCCTTCCTGCACGTTCCGGCGTTCTAGTAGACGGGCTTGTGCGGCTCGATCTGGTTGACCCAGCCGAGCACGCCGCCGCCCAGGTGGACGGCGTTGGCGAAGCCGGCCGCCTTGACCACGGCCAGCACCTCGGCCGAGCGCACGCCCGACTTGCAGTGCAGCACGATCTTGCGGTCCTGCGGCAGCTTCTCCAGGGCGTCGCCCATGAGGAACTCGTTCTTCGGGATCAGCACCGCGCCGGGGATGTTGACGATCTCGTACTCGCCGGGCTCGCGGACGTCGATCAGGAAGATGTCCTCCTTGTCGTCCTGCCACTGCTTGAGCTGCGCCGAGGTGACGGTCGAGCCCGCGGCGGCGGCCTGCGCCTCCTCCGACACGACGCCGCAGAAGGCCTCGTAGTCGATCAGCTCGGTGACCGTCGGGTGCTCGGAGCAGACGGCGCAGTCCGGGTCCTTGCGGACCTTCACCTGGCGGTAGTTCATCTCCAGGGCGTCGTAGATCATCAGCCGGCCGACCAGCGGGTCGCCCACGCCGGCCAGCAGCTTGATCGCCTCGGTGACCTGGATCGAGCCGATGGACGCGCACAGCACGCCCAGCACGCCGCCCTCGGCGCAGGAGGGGACCATGCCCGCCGGCGGGGCCTCCGGGTAGAGGCAGCGGTAGCAGGGGCCGTGCTCGGCCCAGAACACGCTGGCCTGGCCGTCGAAGCGGTAGATCGAGCCCCACACGTACGGCTTGCCGAGCAGCACCGCGGCGTCGTTCACCAGGTAGCGGGTGGCGAAGTTGTCGGTGCCGTCCACGATCAGGTCGTAGCCGGCGAAGATCTCCATGACGTTGGAGTTGTCGAGGCGCTCCTCGTGGAGGATCACGTCGACGTAGGGGTTGATCTCCTTGACCGAGTCCCGCGCCGACTCCGCCTTGGAGCGGCCCACGTCCGACTGGCCGTGGATGATCTGGCGCTGCAGGTTCGACTCGTCGACCACGTCGAACTCGACGATGCCCAGCGTGCCGACACCGGCCGCGGCGAGGTACATCAGCGCGGGCGAGCCCAGGCCGCCGGCGCCGACGCACAGCACCTTGGCGTTCTTCAGCCGCTTCTGCCCGGCCATGCCCACGTCGGGGATGATCAGGTGGCGGGAGTACCTGCGGACCTCGTCAACGGTGAGCTCGTCAGCCGGCTCGACCAGGGGTGGCAACGACACGGGGACTCCGATGGGTGTCTGGTTCAGGTGGCCTGGGCCAGCCTCATGGTGGTTGCTGCGCCGCCACGCGGGTGGCTCCTAGGCCAACAGTGTCACGCCCCTCCGGTATTCCGAGACAGCTCGTCCGATGGGCGAGACAGCCGGCGTCGGATCGTGGGACCGCCCGCGGGAGCCCGGAAAAGCGCCCCAGGCCTGTGCCGACAGGCCCGGGGCGCTCCCGGTGACCGCTCAGACCCGGCAGGCCGTCTCCAGCCAGACGTCCCCGAGCGACTCCTCCAGCGGCACCTGTGTCCGCCAGCCGAGACGGTCCCGGGCGGTGCGCACGTCCGCCTGCCGCCACGGCACCGGCTCCCCCGCCGCGACCCGGCCCTCCGGCCGGTGGCCCTCCACCCGGTGGCCCGGCAGGTGGTGGCCGGGCAGGTGGTCGCCGACCGGGCCGCCGGCCTGCGCGGGCAGCAGGACCTGCCGGTTCTCCTCGACGATCGCCCCCTCGAAGCCGGACGCCCGGACCAGCAGCTGGGCCGCGTCCCGGGCCCGGACGGCGTGCCCGCTGCCGATGTTGACCACCCCGGTGGCGGCCGACACCGCCGCCGCCTGGATCGCCCGCGCGACGTCCCGCACGTCCACGAAATCCCGGTATCCGGACAGGTCCGGCATCCGCACCTGGGACTCGTCCCGCTCCAGAGCCCGCCGCAGCCCCTCCGCGAGCCGCCCGAACAGCGAGGCGGTCGGCGCCCCCGGGCCCACCACGTCGAACACCCGCAGCACCGCCGCGTCCAGGCCCGATGCCAGCACCAGCTCCGTCCCGGCCAGCTTGGACACCCCGTACGGGCCGACCGGCCGCGGCTCGGCCTGCTCCGACACCGGCACCCCGCCCGGCACCGGGCCGTACTCGGCGGCCGAGCCGACGTGCACCAGCCGGGCCGGCTCCCGGCTGCGCCGGATCGCCTCGCAGACGGTGGCGACGGCCAGCGTGTTCGACCGGATCAGGGTGCGCGAGCTGCCGTAGGTGGCGCCCGCGCAGTTGATCACCACCTGCGGCGCGACCGCGTCCAGGAACCGGGCCAGCGCGCCCGGGCTTCCGGTGGTCAGGTCGAAGCGGATGTCGGCCGAGTCGCGCCGGCCGAGCACCGTCACCTGCAACTCCTGGTCCATGAGCAGACGATCGGTGACCCGGCGGCCGATGAAACCGTCGGCGCCCAGCAGCAGCACCCTCATCGGGGGCGTCCTTCCACGAAGCGAGGTCGGGGACGACCTGGCGGACTGAAATCAAGAGCGGACTGAGTGAGAGCAACGAGAAGGGGGCGGCACCCGGGGCCGCACCGGCGGGCGGGGCTCAGCGGTGCGAACCGGCCCGGCCGAGCACGGCCCAGGCGTACGCCAGCAGCACCGCGGCGACCGCGCCGCCGCCGATCAGCCCGGCCGTCGGCCCGGAGCGGCCCAGGGCGAGCAGCCCGAGCGCCACGGCGGGCCCGGCCAGCGCCCCCGCCGCCGCGGCCGTCGTCCGGCCGCAGCGGGCCAGCAGCGCGGGCAGCACCAGCAGCAGGCCCAGCACGCCCTGCGCCGCCCACTGCGCGGCGCCGGCCCGTTCGGCCGCCAGGTGCAGCAGGCCCCCGCCGTGGCCCGGCCCGGGGCGCGGCGCGAGGACGGTCAGCACCGCCAGCGCGGCGAATGTCAGCACCGCGAGCACCGCCAGGTGCAGGGCGACCGCCACCGGGAGCACCGGCCGCATCCGGGACCGGAACTCGGCCAGCGTGGCCGCCGCGCCGAGATGGCCGCGGCCGACCTGCCGGTACCAGCGGGCCGCCCGCTCGGCCGACCCGGCCGACACCGCCCCGGCCAGCACCAGCGCGGCGGTCAGCCGCCGGTCCCCGTCCGCCGCGGCCAGCGGGAGCAGCAGCAGCGCGGCCAGGCCCAGCCCGTACCCCAGCGCCGCCGGGCGCCACCGGGAGCCGGCCCGCCGCGGCGCCCGCGCCGGGCCCAGCCCGTCCACCGCGCGGCAGGGGCCGGTGCACGGCGGGCCGGGCTCGACGGCGGGGTCCGCGGCCAGGGCGGGCACCAGCACCAGCGGGACGGCGGCCGGCAGCAGCACCGGCCAGCGGGCGCCGAGCGCGACCACGGCCGCGCAGGGCAGCGCGGCCAGCGCGGCGGCGGTCAGCGTCGCCCGGGTCGCGGCGGCGCACTCCCGGCCCGGCGGCGGCTCCGGCGGGGGCGGGCGGCGGGGCACCCGCGCGTACAGCTCCTCGGCGAGCGAGAACAGGTCGGCGTGCCGGCAGCGTGCGACGGCCTGCGGGCCGAGCCCGGCCTCCTCCAGTCCGGCGGCGATCTCCAGCGGGTCGACGGCCCGCTCGCACAGCGCCCGGTGCTCGGCCATCACCTCGCGCACCGGGTCCCCCACCGGGCTCCCGGGGCCGCCCGGCGCCGCGCCGCCCGCCATCAGACGGCCTCCGCGAGGGCGCCGGGGCGCTCTTGCGCGCCGGCGTCGCCGCCCTCGTCCTCCGACCGCTCGGACCCGGCCGGCCCGGCGCCGTGGCGGCCGTCGGGGCCGTCCGCCGCGTCCGGGGCGCCCTGGCCGCCCGGGCCGTCCGGCGCGCGGCGGCCGTCGGCGAGCCAGTACTCGGCCGGCCGGGCGAACGGGCGCGGCGGCTCCCCCGCCGCGCCGCCGGCCCCACCGCCGGGGAAGGCCGGGTACTGCGAGACCAGCTCCAGGTAGATCTCCCGGAAGGCGCCGATCACCGGCTCCACGGCGAAGCGTTCCTGCGCCCGCAGCCGCCCGGCCAGCCCGAGCCGGGCGCGCCGCTCCTCGTCGCGCAGCAGCGCCAGGCAGGCGCCGGCCAGCGCGCGCGGGTCCCGGGCGGGCACCAGCAGCCCGGTCGGCCCGACCACCTCGCGGGCCACCCCGACGTCGGTGGACACCACCGCCCGGCCGCTGAGCATCGCGTCCGCGAGCAGCCGGGGGCTGCGCTGGGACAGCGCGGAGAAGACGGCCAGCGTGCCGCCCTCCCAGACCTCGGCGAGCGAGCCGGGCCGCCCGGCGAAGTCCACCGCCGCGGCCAGTCCGAGCCGCTCGGCCAGCGCCGCGCAGTGCGCCCGGTAGCCGGGCGCGGCCTCCTCGCCGTGGATCACCAGCCGGGCCCGCGGCAGGTCGGCGTGCACCTGCGCGAAGGCGTGCAGCATCAGTTCGGTGTCCCGCCCCGGCTCCAGCGCGCCCGCCCACACCAGGGTCGGCGCGGCGGGCTCGGGCCCGGCCGCCGGGCGGACCACCGCGGGCGTCCCCTCGTACACCACCCGGGTGCGCGCCGGGTCGGCCCCGCAGCGGCGCTGCCACTGCTGGTCGTGGGCGCTGCCGGGGGTCAGGACGGCCGCCTGCCGGTAGGTCTCCTCGGTGAGCGCCCGGAAGTACGCCAGCAGCAGCGCCCGGACCGGCCACCGGTACGGCGCCTCGCGGTAGCCCAGGTACTGCTCGCGCAGGTGCAGGCCGTGCTCGGTGACCACGAACGGCACCCCGTGCAGGTACCGGGCGACGAGTGCGGGCAGCGCCGCGGGGCCGCCGCCGACCACGTGGCACAGGTCGGCGCCGCCGAGGCCGTCGGGCCCGGTGCCGTACCAGGGCGCGGACAGCGGCCGCAGGCACTGCTCCAGCAGGTCCGCCGCGACCAGCACGTCGCGGACCAGCGGCTGCCCGGCCGAGGTCTCCGCGCCCGGCAGCCGCCAGACCCGCTCCAGGGTGCGCCGGGCGTGCGCGGAGGCGAGGAAGGCGGGCAGCGTGCCGTCCTCCCGGGCGAGGACGGCCAGCCGGTACAGCCCGGCCCCGAAGCCGGCCCGCTTCCCCGGCAGCACCAGGGCTCTGACCAGGTCCTCGTACGCCCGGGCGTACTGGCGTCTGCGCAGCGCGCCGGGCACCCGGCCGCCCGGCCGGCGCCCCCACAGCGCCAGCTCGCGTGCCCCGCGCCAGGCGGGGGACGGCCGCTCGGCGGCGCCCTGGCCGGCCTGGCCGGTCAGCAGGTACAGCCCGAACTCGTGCTCCGGCAGGCCCGCGGCCAGCCGGTCGCACCAGCCTCCGGCGCCGCGCCGGGAATGTGGGCGGGCACCCTCGGTGAGCAGGGCGATGCGCACGGGAGACCTCCAGGGCAGAGCGGATCACGGGCGGGCGGATCACGGGCGGGCGGGATCGGCGGATGGCTTGAGCGGCTTGAGTGGTCACCGGGGCGGCCCCGCACGGCGGCGGGGACGGTCCGGGGGCGAGGAGTGCGGTCGGCCGGGTACGACACCGCGACGCTCCCCCGGGGCGGGGCACCACCGAGCGGTGGTGCGGCCGTCCGGCCCGACGGTCCGGCCGCGCCCCTCCCGCGATCCGTTCCCCCGGGCGCACGCCCGTTCCGGCGGGCCGGGCCCGACCCGCCGGGCCCCCTGGGTGCGGCCGCCCCCGGATTTCCCCGGCGTCCGCGGCCTCCCCCACACCTGTTCGGTCCGACAGCAGAAAGGTAGGACCGGGCCCGGGCAATCCATCGGTCACATGCCTGGTTGCCACCTGAACGAGTGAACGAGCGTGACCTCGCCCCGAACCGGGCCGTTACCGCGCGGTCCGCGCGACCGGGCGCCGGTCGCCGACCTCCCCGCTCATGACGGACGATGGGAGTGACCTTGTTCGCCGCCGCGAGGGGTCCCCGGGTCCGCGATGCCCGGCCCGTGCTCCGCGCTCGGTGACACCGCCGGTGCGGTGCGTCACGAGGTTCGGATTCCGGCGGCCGGGACGGCCGTTCCGGCCCCTGTCACACCCCTGCCGACGCCGAGGTCAGCGCCGTATTGTGGGCTCCTGACAAGGAGGCCGAGGTCCTTTTCTCACTCCCGCCGAACGCGGAAGCGGTTACCGAAAAGTAGAATCGGCCCTCTTGCCAGCCCCGAACAACCGAAGTGAGGAGCGCCGTGACGGCCATCCAGGAGGCGCAGGAGCGCCCGCGCGGTGCCCGCCTGCCGCGAAGCGCCCGCCGTGAACAACTGCTCGGTGCCGCCCAGGAGGTGTTCGTCGCGCAGGGTTACCACGCGGCCGCCATGGACGACATCGCCGACCGCGCCGGGGTCAGCAAGCCGGTGCTGTACCAGCACTTCCCCGGGAAGCTGGAGCTGTACCTGGCACTGCTGGACAAGCACTGCGACGCCCTGGTCGAGTCGACCCGCGACGCACTGTCGACGACCACCGACAACAAGCTCCGGGTGGCCGCGACGATGGAGGCGTACTTCAACTACGTCTCCAGCGAGTCCGGCGCGTTCCGCCTGGTCTTCGAGTCGGACCTGACCAACGAGCCGGCCGTGCGCGAGCGGGTCGAGCGGGCCTCCGAGGCGAGCGCGACGCTGGTCAGCAAGGTGATCCAGGAGGACACCGACCTGCCCGAGGCGGAGTCCAAGCTGCTCGCCGCCGGGGTCTGCGGCCTGGCCCAGATCACCGCCCGGTACTGGCTGTCGCAGGGCCTGGACATCCCCCGCGACGAGGCGGTGCGGCTGGTCGCCAGCCTGGCCTGGCGCGGGCTGAAGGGCTTCCCGATGCACCCCGTTTCAGAGGGCGGGGAGGCCCTCTAGCAGGGGTGATCCACCGATCTTCGCCGTCGCGGTGATCCCGTGCTCTATGGTGAAGCCGTACGGCGCGGTCGTCGCGAACGCTTGTCCCAGGCGGTCGGGGTGTCCGCGCGTGGAGGCTGCAACCCCGGAGGGACGGAAGCCGTGGAGGTCAAGATCGGCGTGCAGAACACGCCGCGCGAGATCGTGATCGAGAGCACGCAGAGTGCCGATGAGATCCAGAGCGCGATCGCCAAGGCGCTGGAGGGTTCGGAGAAGCTCTTCGCGCTGACCGACGAGCACGGCCGCCGCGTCATCGTCCCGGCCGAGCGCCTGGCGTACGTGGAGATCGGCGAGCAGGCCGCCCGCAAGGTCGGCTTCGGCACCGCCTGAGGCGTCGTCCGAGCTGCTCACCCGGTGCCCCGCTCCCCCAGGGAGC
>NZ_JBHWIR010000079.1:18709-22572 GCF_042731835.1 Kitasatospora sp. NPDC059817
GCCCCCCCGCTGGGGGGGGCGCGCGCGGGCGGGGGGGGTCGCCGCGCGCCCCCCCGGGCGCCCCGCCCCCCCCAGGGAGCGGGGCACCGTTGCGTGTACGGCCGGGTCGGCCGGGGTACGGCGACAGTGCGGCCGCCGGCGCCGCGCGCCCGTCCCCGGGGAGGCAGTTTTGCTGGTCGAGTCGATCGCCTTCGCCCTCGTCGGCCTGGCCGCGGGCCTGGCCGCACTGCTGGCGCGGCCCGCGTACTTCCGGGCGGCCCGCACCCTGACCCTGGGCACCGCCCTGGCGGCGGCGCTGCTCGGCGGGACAGTGGCGCACTTCTGCCTGGACGGGCGCTACCCGGCGGCGTCGATCGCGGCCGCCGCGCTGGCCTCGGCGGTGCTGACCACGACACTGGCCCGGCCGGACCTCGCCGCCGGGCGGGCCCCGGCGCACCGGCACCACCCGCACCGGGCCGGTGTCCACCGCACGCGGCGCCACCGGCCGGCCTGACCTCTAGCTGGCCAGGCCCAGGGCGGCCATCCGCCGGGTGTGCGCCTCGGTGATCCGGTTGAACATCTTGCCGACCTCGACCAGGTCGAAGCCCTGCACCTGGACGCCGCCGACCAGCAGGTTGGACAGCGCGTCCCGCTCGGCGACCACCCGCTGGGCCTGGCTGAGCGCCTCGCCCATCAGCCGTCGGCCCCACAGCGCGAGCCGGCCGCCGGAGCGCGGGTCGGCCTCGATGGCCTGGCGCACCTTGTCCACCGCGAACTGGGCGTGCCCGGTGTCGGACATGACGCCGAGCACCAGGTCGCGGGTGTCGTCGTCGAGCCGGACGGCGACCTCGCGGTAGAAGTCGGTCGCGATGGCGTCGCCGACGTAGGCCTTGACCAGGCCCTCCAGCCAGTCCGAGGGCGCGGTCATCCGGTGGAACAGCTCCAGCGGCTCGACGAACGGGCGCATCGCCTCCTGCGGGTCGGCGCCGATCTCGGCGAGCCGGTCGTGCAGGCGCTGGTAGTGCTGGAACTCGGCGGAGGCCATCCGGGCCAGGGCCGCCTTGTCGGCGAGGTCCGGCGCCAGCTTGGCGTCCTCGGCGAGCCGCTCGAAGGCGCTCAGCTCGCCGTAGGCAAGCGCGCCGAGCAGATCCAGCACCGCCGCCCGGTAGCCGGGGTCGGCCGAGCACGCGGCCCAGTCCCCGATCGAGCCGGCCGCGGCGTCCTGCGTCTCACCATGGGTCTCCATGACCCGCCACCTTAGTCCCGCCGGCCCGGGGGACCCACCCTGGCCGGCCGTCGGCCGGTCGCCCGGGTGACCGGCCGGAACACCCCTTCCGGCCCGGGTCGGCAGGGGCAATGTCAGACGCGTCACGTGTTCGAGTCGTCGCCTGACTGTATGGTGGTACGGAGCCCCGTCGTGTTCGCGCGGTGTCACCGCCGTCTCGGTGTCCCGCGCAAGCCCGCTCCGAAGCGGCACCGTCCATCCGGACGTGTCCGCACCGGAGCCACGGGTACTCACGTACGCGGATGCCCGGTCGGAGAGCCGATCGGCTCCGACCATGGCTTGGACTTCAAGCCTTGGCACCGCATCAGTGGCCGAGCGAGGGCCGCCGAGACCGCGCCCCCTGGCGAAGGTCCCGCGCAGGTCCCTCATGGGAATCCTCCCCGACGCCGCCGGCGACGCGCCCCGCACAGGGCAGCGCGCACCGGCCGGCCGCAGGGACCGGCGCGGTTGTGCGTCCGCTCAGCTGCATCAGGGCCGCCAGGCCCGTACGCAGCCGTGCGGCTGCCCGCCCGCCGCTCGCTCTCGGCCCCTTTCACACGGAAGAGGCAGCACCCTGTCCACCACCGCTGAACCCATCAAGACGACGTTCCGGGATCTGGGAATCCTCCCGGAGACCGCCGAGGCGCTCGAGTCCGTCGGCATCGTCCACCCCTTCCCCATCCAGGAGATGACCCTCCCGGTCGCGCTGACCGGCCACGACGTCATCGGCCAGGCCAAGACCGGCACCGGCAAGACCCTAGGCTTCGGCCTCCCGCTGATCGAGCGGTGCGTCGTGCGCGCCGACGTGGACGCCGGCCGGGCGACCGAGGAGCAGCTCTCCGACGGCCCGCAGGCGCTCATCGTCGTCCCGACCCGCGAGCTCTGCACCCAGGTCACCAACGACCTGCAGACCGCCGGCAAGGTCCGCGACGTGCGCGTCCTGGCCGTCTACGGCGGCCGCGCGTACGAGCCGCAGGTCGAGGCGCTCGCCAAGGGCGTCGACATCGTGGTCGGCACCCCGGGCCGCCTGCTGGACCTGGCCGGGCAGAAGAAGCTGAACCTGTCCAAGGTCCGCTCGCTGGTCCTGGACGAGGCCGACGAGATGCTCGACCTCGGCTTCCTGCCGGACGTCGAGAAGATCATCACCATGCTGCCGGCCAAGCGGCAGACCCTGCTGTTCTCGGCCACCATGCCGGGTCAGGTCATCAGCCTCGCCCGCCGGTACATGAGCCAGCCCACCCACATCCGGGCCGCCGCCCCGGACGACACCGGCACCACCGTCGCCAACATCGAGCAGCACATCTTCCGCGCGCACTCGCTGGACAAGGTCGAGCTCGTCTCGCGCATCCTCCAGGCCGACGGCCGCGGGCTGGCGATGATCTTCTGCCGGACCAAGCGCACCGCCGCCGACGTCGCCGACCAGCTGACCCAGCGCGGCTTCGCGGCCGGCGCCGTCCACGGCGACCTCGGCCAGGGCGCCCGCGAGCAGGCGCTGCGCGCGTTCCGCAACGGCAAGGTCGACGTGCTGGTCTGCACCGACGTCGCCGCCCGCGGCATCGACGTCGAGGGCGTCACGCACGTGGTCAACTACCAGTGCCCCGAGGACGAGAAGACCTACCTGCACCGGATCGGCCGCACCGGCCGGGCCGGCGCCTCGGGCACCGCCGTCACCCTGGTCGACTGGGACGACATCCCGCGCTGGCAGCTGATCAACAAGGCGCTGGAGCTGACCTTCAACGACCCGGAGGAGACCTACTCCACCTCGCCGCACCTGTACGAGCTGCTGAAGATCGCGCCGGGCACCAAGGGTGTGCTGCCGCGTTCGGAGCGGACCCGGGCCGGGCTCGGCGCGGAGGAGGTCGAGGACCTCGGCGAGACCGGCGGGCGCGGTGCGCGCACCGCCCGGGCCAAGGGCCCGCGCAGCGGCGCCGGCCGCACCGGCGCCCCTGAGGCCGCCGTGGCGACCGAGGAGAAGCCGCGCCGCACCCGTGAGCGCCGCCGCACCCGCGGGGGCTCCACGGTCGCCGAGGGCGAGGCCGGGAGCGTCGTCGAGGCCGCCGCGGCCCCGGCCGTCGAGGGCACCGAGGGCGAGGCGGCCCCGCGCCGCCGTCGCCGCCGGTCGCGCGGCGCCGCCGCCGGCGAGGCCGCTGTGGTGGCCGAGGCCGTCGCGGTGACCGAGGCGGCCGTGGCGGCTCCGGTCGCCGAGGCCCCGGCCGAGGTTCCGGCCGCGGTGGCCGTCGTGGCCGCCGCCGAGGCCGTCGTCGAGGCCGTCGTCGAGGAGAAGCCGGCCGCCCGCACCCGGACGCGCACCCGCAAGCCGAAGGCGGAGGCCGTCGAGGCCGTCGTCGAGGCGCCGACCGAGGCACCCGCCGCCGAGGCCGTCGTCGAGACCGCCGTCGCAAAGAAGCCGGCCACCCGGACGCGCACCCGCAAGCCCAAGGCCGAGGCCGAGGCCGCGACCGCCCCGGCGGCTCCGGAGGCTGCGGCCGCCGACGCCGCGACCGAGGTCCCGGCCCCGCGCAAGCGCACCCGGGCCCGCAAGGCCGCCGCCGCGCCGGAGACCACCCCGGAGAGCTGACGCACCCCGCCCCGGAGGGGGCGGGCCGGGGGCCGGGGGGCG
>NZ_JBHWIR010000079.1:22582-33361 GCF_042731835.1 Kitasatospora sp. NPDC059817
CGGCCCCGCCGCGCCCCCCCCCCCCGGGCGCCGCCCCCCCCCCCCCGGGGGGGGGCGCCCCGGGCCCCTGGTGGCCTGGCCCGCCCCCTCCGGCGTTCCGGCGTTCCGGCGTTCCGGCGTTCCGGCGTTCCGGCGCAGGCTGGATAGGGTCGGGGTTACCGGCCAGTCGCCCGCAGGAGAGCAGCCCATGAGCACGCCGCCGTTCCTCACCCTTCCCCGCTGTGCCCGCGCGCTGCGGCTGTCGACCAGCCGCGGCGGGTTCGCCGCGCTGCGGGCCGAGCCGGACGGGCCGGTGCGCGGCTCGGCACTGCTGGTGCCGGGCTTCACCGGCAGCAAGGAGGACTTCATCGCCCTGCTGGAGCCGCTGGCGGCGGCGGGCTACCGGGTGACCGCCGTCGACCAGCGCGGCCAGTACGAGACCGGCGGCCCGGACGACCCGGCCGCGTACGCCGTCGAGGCGCTCGGCGCGGACGTCCGGGCGCTCACCGAGGCCGTGGCCGCCGACGGCGGCGGGCCGCCGCACCTGCTGGGGCACTCCTTCGGCGGCCAGGTGGTCCGGGAGGCGGTGCTGGCCGCGGCCGCGGACGGCCCGTCGCCGTGGCGCTCGCTGACCCTGATGTCCACCGGCCCGGGCGCGATCGATCCGGCCGAGGCGGCCCGCACCAAGCTGCTGCTGGACGTGCTGCCGGTCATGAGCCTGGAGGAGATCTGGCAGGTCATGCGGCAGATGGAGGAGGGCAGTGGGGACCAGAAGCAGCGCCCGGAGCCGGCCGTCGCGGAGTTCCTGCACCGCCGCTGGCTGGCCAACGTGCCGCTGTCGCTGAGTGTCACCGGTGGTCATCTGGTCGCCGCGCCGGACCGGGTGGCCGAGCTGGCCGCCGCCACCGCCGGCCTGCCGGTGCTGGTGCTGTCCGGGGTGCGGGACTACGCCTGGCCGGTGCCGGAGCAGACCCGGATGGCGGAGCGCCTGGGGGCCCGCCGGGTGGTCGTCGAGGACGCCGGCCACTCCCCCAACGCCGAACGCCCGGCCGCCACGGCCGGGGCGCTGGCCGCGTTCTGGGCCTGAACCGGGCCGATCCGGAGAGTGGTCTGAACCACTTCTCGAAGTTCGACCGTCTTCAACACAGGACAAAAGTCGTTAGTTACGGTAATCTTTGATTCTGTCCGGGAATCATCGCCGGCCTCCGCGTCGGCGCGAATCAGCCGAAACCTGGACTTCACGGGCGGGCAACGACCCGGAAGCACCACCACGTCACCGTGGTTCACGAGGCACCAGACGCACCGGGCGAGCAGGGGGAGCCCTTGCCGCAGCAGACCGCCGCACGTACGAACCGAGCGATCCGGCCGCACCGCCGGACCCGTAGGACCCCTCAAGGGCTGGTATCCACCCAGCCGCAATCGCCCCGACCGACGGGGCAGGAACAGGAGACGCCCATGACGAAGACCATGCGCTTCGAGATCGTTCGACTGGACGACGCCAACGGCTCCGCCGCCGACCGCCTGATAGCCGACGCCGAGACCGTCCGCGAGTTCGTCCAGGCCGCCGCCCGCACCGGTGAGCGCCTGCTCATCCGCCCGTGCCCGACCGTCTGACCACGCGCGGCGCCTCCGACCGGGAGCCCTCACCCGCCGCCGACGAGCCGGGAGCGTCCGATCCGGACGTTCCGATACCCGACTGACGCCCTGTCACCGCAATCGCCGATGACGGGGCGTCAGTGTGTCCGGGCCCTGCGCCCGTCGACGTTTGCCGCCGCCCGCCACGGGACATCCCCCAACGGGAACCGCCCGTGCCGCGCCGCCCCACCCCGCGCCGAACGGGCCCCGCCACCGACAGGTGCCGCCGAGCCCTCCGTACGGGTGATCGTCCTTGACGCGGCGGTCCGGAGGGAGGAGCGTTGTCGCCTATGAGGGGCGAGCCAAGCTGCCCGAGGTGCGCCGGTCGGGTCCGCGCCCCCGGTCTGTTCTCAGACACCTGGCAGTGCGACCGGCACGGAGCCGTGCACCCGATGCAGCCCGTGCTGCCACCGAGCGTCGAAGCCCTGGGCGTCGCCGTCGCCCGCTCGCAGGTCCCCGTCTGGCTGCCCTGGCCGCTCCCGGTCGGCTGGCTCTACACCGGCATCGCCCACGTCGGCGACGACGTCTCCGGCGCCCGGGCCACCGCCGTCGCCTGCTCCGGACCGGCCCCGCTCGGCGGCTTCGGCGAGCTGGTGCTCGTCGCCGAGGAGCTGGGGGTCGGCCTCGGCGCCCGCTACGCCGGGATGCCCGGGCCCGATCCGGGCGACTCCGTCGGCCTCTACAAGCCCGCCGACGCCAAGCTGCTGGCCGCCGGCCGGCCCACCCCGATGTTCCACATCCCGGACGCCCCGGCCGACCGCGCGGTGTTCGCCGGCGAGGCCCGCGGCCTCTGGCTCTGGGCGGTCGCCTGGCCCGAGCAGTCCGCCCTGGTGATGTACGACGAACTCGTCCTCACCGACCTGCGCGAGGCCGGCGCCGAACTGGACCTGCTCCCCTGCGGGGCCCTCTCCCCCCGCCTGCTGGGATAAGTCCCGTCCGGCCGGGGCCTGGCGCCCTGTCCTATCCTGGGCGGCACCCCGAGCCCCCAGGAGTCCGCCCCGTGCGCATCGACCTGCACGCCCACAGCAACGCCTCCGACGGCACCGACAGCCCGGCCGAGCTGGTCGCGGCGGCCGTGGCCGCGGGCCTCGACGTCGTGGCGCTCACCGACCACGACACCGTCGCGGGCCATGCGGAGGCCGCCGGGGCGGTGCGCGCGCTGCCGGCCGGCAGCCGGCTGACCGTCGTCCCGGGCGCCGAACTGTCCTGCGTGGTGGGCGGCGTCAGCATGCACCTGCTGGCGTACCTGTTCGACCCGGACGAGCCGGAGTTCGCGCGCGAGCGGGAGCTGGTGCGCACCGACCGGTTCCGGCGCGGGCGGGCGGTCGTCGAGCGCTGCCGCGAACTCGGCGCGGACATCAGCTGGGAGCAGGTGCAGCGGATCGCCGGGGCCGGCTCGGTCGGGCGCCCGCACATCGCCAGCGCGCTGGTCGAGGCGGGCGTAGTGGCCACCGTCTCGGACGCCTTCACCGCCGAGTGGCTGGCCAACGGCGCCCGGGCGGACGTCCGCAAGCACGAGACCGACCCGATCGAGGCGGTCCGGCTGGTCCGGGCGGCCGGCGGGGTGCCGGTGTTCGCCCACCCCGGCGCGGTCAAGCGCGGGCGGACCGTCCCGGACCAGGTGATCGCCGACCTCGCGGCGGCCGGGCTGGCCGCGCTGGAGGTCGACCACACCGACCACGACGAGGAGACCCGGGTGCGGCTGCGCGGCCTGGCCGGCGAACTGGGGCTGCTGGTCACCGGCTCCAGCGACTACCACGGCAGCCGCAAGACCGTCCGGCTCGGCGAGCACACCACCGATCCCGCGGTGTACGAGGCGCTGCTGGCGCAGGCCACCGGCGCGAAGCCGATCGGCGGCTGAGGGCCGCACGCCGGGGTGCGGGGGCGCGGCGGGAGCGCGGGGCCAGGACGGGAGACCCGCGGCCTGAGCCCCGGTCAGTCCAACCGGACGCCGCGGCGGTCCGGGTCGCGCAGGTCGGCGCCCTGGTCCAGCCAGCGCTCCTGGAGCGCGGCCGCGCCGTGCACCCGCTTCCAGCCGGCCTCGTTGGGCGTCATCGGCAGCAGCGGCAGGAAGCGGACCGGGTCGGCCGGCTCGTCCAGCTCCAGGTCCGGCACCAGGCCGCCCGGCTCGGCGGCCAGTACCGAGGTGAACGGCGCGCCGTCCCACAGCGGGGCGCCGAGGTCCAGCGAGCCGCCGGGGGCCACCACCAGCCCCTCGACCTGCGGGGTCGCGGCCAGGGTGGCCAGGCTGCGCAGCACGCTGTCGCGCCCGCCGCGGACGGTCAGCACCAGTTCGGCGCGCGGGCCGCGCAGTTGGTCGGCCACCGGTGCGGTCGGATCGGCCATCGGCGCGGCGGCCATGCCGAGCGTCGCGTACCGGACCAGGCCGTCGGCGTCCGGGCCGAAGCGCAGCACCTCGATCCGGTCGGTGCCGAGGAAGGTGACCGCGGCGCGGCCGCTCGGCTCGCCGAAGGTGGTGATCAGCCGGGCCTCGACGGCGGCCAGCACCGCCTCCCGGGAGAGCGCCGGGGAGCTGCCGCCGTGGGGTTCGCCGAAGAGCGGGAAGTCGTGCGCCATGCCGGTGAGCGTAACCCCCGGGGGCGGGCCGGCCGTGTGCGGGCGGCCCGGGCAAAGCCTCGGGAAAGCCCGGGGCGCCGATGGTCGGTCAGATGTTAGGGTGAGCGACTGGCCACCGGGAATCCTCAGGTTCCCGGGGCGGCGGCACGAAGGAGGTGGTTGCGGTGGATACCGGCCGACCATGCAGTACCGGCAGCTCTACCCGGCCCCGACTTCCCCGTACCCCTCGCCACGCAGGCTGAACCGGCTGATCCAGCCGAGGTAGCCCGGGCAGGCCGGACGCGGACGAACCGGCCGGGAGAGCACCCTCACCCCCCTTCACCGGTGTTCTTCGCCGTCGCACCACGGCCGCCCGCTCCTCCCCCGCCTTCCGACCGGGGGGACCCCTACGCCGCTGTGCGGCGGCTCCTGTTCCAGGGAGCCTGCCATGTCGATGATCAACAGCCTGCGCGCCGCCGTCCGCACCAACCGCCGCCGCTCCGCGGTCGGCGCGTACGACGCCGTCCCGGTGGGCGCCGGCTCGGCGGTCGTCGACTGCGCGGTGTACCAGCACGGCAAGCGCCACGGCGAGACCTGCAGCCCCCGCGAGGCCGCCCGCCGGATCAAGGCCGCACACCAACTCCCGGACGGGGACGGCTCGTTCAGCTGGATCGGGCTGCACGAGCCGACCGAGGCCGAGTTCGAGGGCATCGCCCAGCGCTTCGGCCTGCACCCGCTCGCGGTCGAGGACGCGGTGCACGCGCACCAGCGGCCCAAGGTCGAGCGCTACGACGACGTGCTGTTCGCCGTCTTCAAGACCATCCGCTACGTCGAGCACGACCAGCTCACCCCGACCAGCGAGGTGGTGGAGACCGGCGAGCTGATGGTCTTCGCCGGGCGGGACTTCGTGATCACCGTCCGGCACGGCGGCCACGGCTCGCTGCAGGAGCTGCGGCACCGGCTGGAGGCCGACGCGGACGAGTCCGGACTGCTCGCCAAGGGCCCGTCCGCGGTGCTGCACGCGATCGCCGACCACGTCGTGGACAACTACCTGCTGGTCTCCGAGCGGCTGCAGAACGACGTGGACGAGATCGAGTACGGCGTCTTCTCGGCCAAGGGCGGGCGCAGCGCCGACGTCGGCCGGGTGTACCAACTCAAGCGCGAGGTACTGGAGTTCAAGCGGGCCGTGGTACCGCTGCTGCGCCCGATGCAGCAGTTGTCCGAGCCGCTGCAGCGCCTCGTCGACCCGGACATCCAGAAGTACTTCCGGGACGTCGCCGACCACCTGGCCCGGGTCACCGAGCAGGTGCACGGCTTCGACGAACTACTGAACTCGCTGCTCCAGGCCAACCTGGCGCAGGTCTCGGTGGCGCAGAACGAGGACATGCGCAAGATCACCGCCTGGGCGGCGATCTTCGCCGTGCCCACCATGATCACCGGCGTGTACGGCATGAACTTCGAGTACATGCCCGAGCTGCACCACAAGTACGGCTATCCGATGGTGCTCGGCGCCATCATGCTGATCTGCGTCGGGATGTACCGGGGCTTCCGCCGCAACGGCTGGCTGTAGCCGCCCGCGGCGCCCACCGACCGCTACCGCCCGCCGGCCGCTACCGCCGGCCGCCGCGGGCGACCAGGACCAGGCCCACCAGGATCAGCACCACCGCCGGATACGCCGCCACCGGGGGCCACTGGCCGAGCCACAGTGCGGCGATCAGGGCCGCGCCCGGCGTCTCCAGCAGGATCGCGGTGGAGGTGATCGACGGGCCGAGGCTGCGCACCACGCGGTTGCTCAGCGAGTGGCCGAGCAGTTGGGCGGCGACCATCAGCAGCACGATCTGCCACCACACCCCGGCCGGCCAGCCGGCCAGCGGCGTCCCGGCGACCAGGCAGATCGCCAGCAGGCCCACCGCCGTGGTGGCGTAGCAGACCAGCGTGTACGCGGTGGTGCTGACGGTCTTGCGGACCTCCGCGCCCAGCAGCATGTACCCGGCGGCGGCCAGGCCCGCGCCGAGGGCGAGCGCGTCGCCGAGCAGCGCGCGCGGGGAGAGCGAGAGGTCGACGCCGGTCAGCACCAGCACGCCGGCGAAGGCCACGCCCGTACCGAGCCAGACCATCCGGGGGGCGCGGACGCCGAGCAGTCGCATCAGCAGGATGGTCCACAGCGGGGTGGTGGTGACCAGGGCGGTCGCCGAGGCCACCGAGGTCATCCGCAGGCTGGGCATCCAGAGCGCGAAGTGCACGGCGAGCAGTACGCCCGCCGCGATCGCGAGCAGCAGCGCCCGCCGGCCGATCCCGCGCAGTTCGGCGCGGTGGCGCAGCAGCGCGTACGGGCCGAGGACGCCGACCGACATGACGTTGCGCCAGAACGCGATCGCCAGCGCGGGCGCGGCGGTGGCGCTGATCAGCGGGCCGGACAGCGAGATGCCGGCGATGGAGACGGCGAGCAGCAGCAGGTCGGCGGTGGGGAGCGGGTGCGCCGGCTCGGTGGCGGTGGCGGTGGCGGCTGGTGCGGGTGCGGTCGCGGGCCGGGCGGCGGGCACGGCGCTCCTCTGCTGGTCACGTGGGCTGGGGCGAGGCGGGGCCTGACTGAACCGGGCCGGGGCTGGACCGGGCCGGGCTGGACCAGGCCGGGGCTGGGCGCTCCTACGGTAAGGCCCGTGGCAAGCCGATGGAACTGTCGCCCGACGGCTGAGACAACTCGTGGACGGCGGAGGTCGTACCCTGGGCGCCATGGACCGTACGCCCGCCGCCGCGACCGCCGACGACCTCCTCGACCAGGCCCTGCTGGAGGAGGCCGCGAAGAAGTCCGGCCTCCTCTGGGTCCGCGCGGACGGCCAGGAGCAGGCCCGCCCGCTCTGGCACGCCTGGCACGACGGCGCCGTGGTGGTGGTCGGCGAGGGCGGCGAGCAGCCGCTGCACGGCCTGACCGCCGGATCCGGCGCGGTGGTGACCGTCCGCAGCAAGGACAAGGGCGGCCGGCTGACCGGCTGGAGCGCCCGGGTCTCGGAGCTGGCCCCGGGCGGCGAGGCCTGGCTGGGCGCCGTCGAGGAGCTCAAGGGCAAGCGGCTGAACGCGCCCGACACCGACACCATCACCGACCGCTGGGCCCGCGAGTGCCGGGTGCTGCGCCTGGAGCCCGCCGGAGCGCTGACCGAGCGTCCGGGCGCGATGCCGGACGGCTCGCACGCCGCCCAGCCGATGCCCACCGCGGCCACCACCCGCCGCCCCGTCCCGGCCGGTCTGCCCAAACTGCTGTTCAAGCGCCGCTAAAGATTCACGCCCGGGACTCCTCGGCTGTGTACCGTGCCTCGTCGGGCCGGGCTCGCGACACGCGGGTAGCCTTGCCCGCAGGTGCGCCCCGGCGTACCCGGCACGGCGTCGAACGAGTAGAGGGAGTTCATGGCAGGGCCAGGCACCCGGGTCTTCATCTCCCACCTCTCCGCCCTCGCCGTCTTCGACCCGAACGGCGACCAGGTCGGCCGGGTCCGTGACGTCGTCGTCTCGCTGCGGCTCGGCGGCCGCCCGCCGCGGGTCCTGGGCCTGGTGGTCGAGGTGGTCGGCCGGCGCCGGATCTTCCTGCCGATGACCCGGGTGACCAGCCTGGAGTCCGGCCAGGTGCTCGCCACCGGCGTGATCAACCTGCGGCGCTTCGAGCAGCGCCCGTCCGAGACCCTGGTGCTCGCCGAGCTGCTGGACCGCACCGTCACCTGGTCCAAGACCGGTGAGGACGTCACCGTGCTGGACGTCGGGATGGTGCAGACCCGGATGCGCGAGTGGGAGATCAGCAAGGTCTTCGTCCAGGTCGGCCGGGCCGGCCGGCTGCGCAAGGGCAAGGGCGAGCGGCTCACCCTGGACTGGCAGGACGTCACCGGCTTCACGCTGCCCGAGCAGGACCAGGGCGCCGCCAACCTGCTCGCCACCTTCGACCAGCTGCGCGCCGCCGACCTCGCCAGCGTCATGCACCACCTGTCCGCCAAGCGCCGCGCCGAGGTGGCCGCCGCGCTCGACGACGAGCGGCTCGCCGACGTCCTGGAGGAGCTGCCCGAGGACGACCAGGTCGAGATCATCGGCAAGCTCAAGGACGAACGCGCCGCCGACATCCTGGAGGCGATGGACCCGGACGACGCCGCCGACCTGCTCTCCGAACTGCCCGACGACGAGGCCGAGCGGCTGCTCCAGCTGATGGAGCCGGACGAGGCCGAGCCCGTCCGCCGCCTGCTGTCGTACGAGGAGAACACCGCCGGCGGTCTGATGACCACCGAGCCGGTCGTGCTGGAGCCGGACGCGACCGTGGCCGAGGCGCTCGCCCGCATCCGGGTCTCCGACCACAAGCCCGCGCTCGCCGCGCAGGTGTACGTCTGCCGGCCGCCGAACGAGACCCCGACCGGCAAGTACCTGGGCACCGTGCACTTCCAGCGGCTGCTGCGCGAGCCGCCGTACGTGCTGGTCGGCTCGCTGGTCGACGACGACCTGGACCCGCTGCCGCCGGACACCCCGCTGTCGCTGATCACCAGCTACCTGGCGACCTACAACCTGGTGTCCGCGCCGGTCGTCGACGAGGCCGACCACCTGCTCGGCGCGGTGACCGTCGACGACGTGCTCGACCACCTGCTGCCGGAGGACTGGCGCGAGTCCGTCCTGCACGGCCACGACGACACGGACGGCACGAGGGAAGAGGTGCACGGTGGACGCTGACCGCAAGGGGCGGCGGGACGAGTCCCCCCGCCAACGCATCCAGAGCGAACTGCGGGAACTGCGCCAGCTGCGCGAACTGCGCGGCCGGGAGGGCGGCCGGGAGCGGCGCGCCGAGATCTCCGTGGCCGGCCCGGCCCGCACCCGGCTCGACCAGCCCCGCACCGCCCGGCCCGGGCTGATCTCGCTGCCCGCCTACGACCCGGAGGCGTTCGGCAAGCTCTCCGAACGGATCGCGCGGTTCCTGGGCACCGGCCGCTTCATCGTCTGGATGACGGTGGTGATCATCATCTGGGTGGCCTGGAACACCCTGCTGCCGGAGAACGTGCGCTTCGACAGCTACCCCTTCATCTTCCTCACCCTGGTGCTGTCCCTCCAGGCCTCCTACGCGGCCCCGCTGATCCTGCTCGCGCAGAACCGCCAGGACAACCGGGACCGGGTCAACATGGAGCAGGACCGGGCCCGCAGCGACCGCAACATCGCGGACACCGAGTACCTGACCCGCGAGGTCGCGGCACTGCGGCACGGGCTCGGCGAGGTCGCCACCCGAGACTTCATCCGCTCCGAACTCCAGTCCCTGCTCAAGGAGATCGAGGAGCGCCGGGAGCCCTCCGGGACGCTGTGACCGGCGGCACGCTACCGGCGGGTTAGGGGATCCCCCGAGCGCCGTACCATCAAGGCATGGCCAACGAGACAGAGGTCGCGGCCGGCGTCACGGAGGAGTCCGTACGCCAGGCGCTGGCGACCGTCAACGACCCGGAGATCAACCGCCCGATCACCGAGATCGGCATGGTGAAATCGGTCGGGATCGCCGAGGACGGCGCGGTGCGCGTCGCGGTCTACCTGACCGTCTCCGGCTGCCCGATGCGCGACACCATCGTCACCCGGGTCCGCGAAGCGGTCGGCCGCGTGCCCGGTGTGACCGGCGTCGAGGTCGAGCTCGACGTGATGAGCGACGAGCAGCGCAAGGAGCTCTCCCAGCTGCTGCGCGGCGGCGCCCCCGAGCGGGAGATCCCGTTTGCCAAGCCGGGCACGCTGACCCGGGTCTACGCCGTCGCCTCCGGCAAGGGCGGCGTCGGCAAGTCCTCCGTCACGGTCAACCTGGCCGCCGCGATGGCCGCCGACGGCCTGAAGGTCGCCGTCGTGGACGCCGACATCTACGGCCACAGCGTGCCCCGCATGCTCGGCGTCGAGGGCCGGCCCACCCAGGTCCAGGACATGATCATGCCGCCGCAGTCGCACGGTGTGAAGGTCATCTCGATCGGCATGTTCACCCCGGGCAACGCCCCGGTGGTCTGGCGCGGCCCGATGCTGCACCGCGCGCTCCAGCAGTTCCTCGCCGACGTCTACTGGGGCGACCTGGATGTCCTGCTGCTGGACCTGCCGCCCGGCACCGGCGACATCGCGATCTCGGTGGCCCAGCTGGTCCCCAACGCGGAGATCCTGATCGTCACCACCCCGCAGATGGCCGCCGCCGAGGTGGCCGAGCGGGCCGGCACCATCGCGGTGCAGACCCACCAGAAGATCGTCGGCGTGATCGAGAACATGTCCGGCATGCCGTGCCCGCACTGCGACGAGATGATCGACGTCTTCGGCACCGGCGGCGGCCAGACCGTCGCGGACGCGCTCACCCGCACCGTCGGCGCGACCGTCCCGGTGCTCGGCTCGATCCCGATCGACGTGCGCCTGCGCGAGGGCGGCGACGACGGCCGCCCGGTCGTGCTCGCCGCCCCCGACTCCCCGGCCGGCGCCGCCCTGCGCGCCGTCGCCGGCAAGCTCGGCGGCCGCCAGCGCGGCCTCTCCGGGCTCTCCCTCGGGCTGACCCCGAAGAACAAGTTCTGACGACGCGTCGCCGAAGGGGCCGTGGCCTGCTGGTCGCCCTCGGAAGTCGAGATCACCCGGTAGTCCATGCCC